>NZ_LZHR01000016.1:0-68525 GCF_001690675.1 Gilliamella sp. Occ4-3 | reverse complement strand
TCTTGAATTAAAGAGACCGCAATCGTCATAAATTTCTTTATCTTTTGAGTGACATGAGCTTTTTGTTTTTTCTGCATTTTTTTTCATTTGTTCATCTGTATCACCTGAAATTTTATAATATACTTTGTTAGTGTTAAAGTTAAATAGATAATTAAAATCATTATCAAGAATATTTTGATCATATGATGATTTTTTACCAACAATTTTCACTTTTACTTTTAAATCACCAACAAAGTATGAATCACAAGTTAAATTAATTGAATCGTCAGATAATATTACTTTATTTATTTCTTCTTTTGAAACTGAGCAATTTTTCAATTCACGATCAATTATAAAAGATGGTTCTTGATTGTTACGAATTGAATAAGTATGATACTGGTAGAATTTGTTATTTTTAAAATCATAAATTGTAACCCATTCTTTTTGATCTTTTATTGCTTCTTTAGCAAATTTTACAAAATCATCATCACCACAACCAACCAACATCATGCTTAAAACACTAATACAAAAAAAACTAATTATTTTTTTCATTATTTAATCCCTCTCTTTTTTACTTAGCATTAATTAATTTGTAAGTAATGCCGTTTTTGCATACTTCTGTGGTATATTTACCATCAGTATTTAAATTTGTTGCAAGTGTAACAATATCAAGATTACAATTTTTACTAATTTCATTCATAATTTTCATATAACTCAAGCCATTTAAATTTGGAGCTTGAGAATCAAAACCGCTTGCTGTTGCTTTACCTGTTTTTAAATCATAAGTAATTGTATTTTTATCACCACAACCAACCAATATCATGCTTAAAATACTAATACAAAAAAAACTAATTATTTTTTTCATTCTATTACCCTACTCTCATTGCATTATTTATTTTGTGAATACTAATTCATTTTTAATTTCTTATAACATTTATTAATTAATGCATAAATGATAGTAATGTACTACCAATAACAATTAAAAATAAAAGCCAAATAGCAATACCAATAATTCCGCAAATAATTCCTGCTTTAGCAAACCCCAAACCGTCTTTTTGATTGTTTATTACATCATTTTTACCTATCACGCCTAGCACTATTGCTATAATCCCGACAACTATGTTAAACCCAGCTATCGGAAGTACTATTGAAATAATACCGCACACCAATGATGATATTGATAAGTAACTTGTTGCTTTTTTTTGCTGTTCCATTTTTATCTCCATAAAAATTTATTAAAAGTAAAATAAAGATTAAGTTAAAGAGGTTGACTATTGTATTATGATCGGTTTCACAGATCAATAAAATATATTATAATAGGTTTTATCTATCGCAATTAACCTTACTGATCGTTGGAATCTTTCAAAAATTTTTAAAAAGTAACAAGTTAAGTTAATTGCGTGTTTAATTTATATATTTTAATTAATCAATGGGATGGGCGAATGATATATAATGTTTTTCAATAATAAGGATAACGTGGATAATTACATTAGTTAGTTTTCTTATTTTTTCCATTTACAAAAAAAGCATATTAACATCGGCAGGTACGTTCATTTTTGATTTTGTTATTAATTTTATTTTAATTAGCGTTGTGGTATTTCTTTCTAAAAAGATTAAAAATAATTTAAAAAAGAACAAGCCAAATACTAGAGCTAATGCAACAACTTAAAATGGATGAACAAAAACTAAGAAGAATGGTAGCTAGCTGGCTAACAGCATAAAAATGCAGGAGGATTTAGGTAAATTAACGGGTTTTATGAATAAACAGGTAATTGAAACTGCATTAAATGAATAATTGACCGAGCATCCGTCACCTTTAACTTTAAAATACACAAAATTTAGGAAGAGGGTGTTTATAGCTTAAGTTTTAAATTAACACTAAAAATAAGAATAAGGTTTAGGTATACGGCGTTTTTTCGGCGTTTTCTTTTTATATGCTTTGGGCTTCCATTGAGAATAATCCGTGACATAAAGTTCATTAAGTTTTAAATCATAGGGGATGTCTTTTATATTATCAGCGATTTCATCGTAAGGTGAAGGTAGTGTGAAAGATAGACCATAATCATCATCAACAATCAGCATGCCAAGTAAGATAGCTCGAAACTTAGTTAGATAGCACAACTCTTCCATGGTAATGCCAGCATATAACTCGTTTTGATATTTATTTATATATTTGCCTTGGTAATTTTGGTTACATCCTATTCCAATAATGTCTCCGTCAAAAGTGGTAGTGATTGTCAATGTGCCATCGTTTAACGAATAGAAGCACCATCTATTTTGCTCACCAGGTGGAGAATACAATTCACATTCTTGACATTTAACATCAAAACGTTGGTACATTTCATCCAAATAAGTGAGAATGTTATCACCAATTTGAATGTTTCCTATTGATTTATAGCTAATAATGTTAGCATTCAATGCGATCATGACTTACCATCCTGATATTTGCCCATCGTCGTCTAATATTTTAATCTCAGTCTGACTTCTTATCCATGTAAATAACTGCGCTAAATCTTTTTCGATCCTAGGCGGATGAGCACTTATTTCAATAAAAATTTGAGTATCTTCCAAAAATAGTCTGACATCGAACAATCTACTCTTACTATTATCCCAATATGGTGAGCCTGATAAACAGTATGCGCTATTTTTAGCAATATAAGTGGGTAATGATAAAATTTCATTGGCGATATCACAGGCATTTTGCTGATACCATGTGTGATTTATAAACACTAATCTAAACTCGGCTGACATTGAGTTGTGTTATCCCTATCATAATAAGTTTTATTACTAAAACGTATGGCTAAGTATTTGATATCCATTATTCAATAACTAAATAGTTAATCACCCGTAACACGTAATTGTTTAATATTTTTTTGTTTGAGCGTGATGATGATCCGTTGCAGTTCAGGAGTAAAATTTTCAATTTGTGACATAATTTGCGTTAAATCAGTTATCAATATTGCCAAATTGCTAGCATTAAACACAACATTAACGGTGTAATAGTCACGAATTCTTTTTAATTGTTTAAGACTTTTCCAGCAGGTTGATGTACTAAATATTTTTCCATGAAGATCTTCGCTCATGGTAAATGTTTCTGATTGCTGATTGTCAAAGTTGATAATAAAATCTAGCGCCATAAATTTAAATACCTATTAGGTAATGAATAGTAAGATATTATCTTACATATTTACAAGATTACTGGATTAATATCTTTGTTTTTACCATAATTATCAGACAGATTAGAGGCTGTTAGATAAAAAAGGTTTATTCAGTTTTTTAGCTAATTTTTCTACACATTCTCTAGCTGCGATTTTGTAATTGATTGCATTTTCATAGGATTCATTTTTATCAACATATTCTTCAAATGTTTTAAGTGCACCTAAAAAACGAGCGGCAACAATAGTAAATTCATTATTGATCCAACAAGCGAAAATTGTTGAAGCAAACCCTTCAAGATTTTTATAATAAACAATATTTTCGATTTTTTTGATATCTAAAATCAGTACATGATTTACCTGTAAACTTTCTGGTAATCGTTTAATCTCTGTCTCATCAATGTATAAAGTTCCGTTTACGGATAAATTTTCGGGCAAGGTGTTAATTTTTTGATTTTGTAAACTTAGATAACCTCCAACTGATAAATTTTCTGATAATTTATTGATTTGCGTGTGAAATAAATCTAAATTACCACCTATAGTAAGATTACGTGGCAATGTTTGAATCTCAGTATATTCAAGTTCTAAACTTCCAGAAACAGAAAGGCCTTCAGGCAGGTTTGTTAATTTAGTGCCACTTAATGCTAAATTACCATTAATAGAGAACTTTTCTGGTAAACTTGTGATATTTGTATAGCTTAAATCTAATCCCCCACCAATTGATAAATATGTTGGTAATACTTCAATTTGAGTATCGTATAAATTTAAATTTCCCTTAACTGTGATATGTTCAGGTAATGCTTTTATCTTAGTATATTGCAAAATTAAGTTACCAAGTACGGTTAAGTTATCAGGTAACGATTCTATTTTTGATGAGTCTAAATCTAAATTTCCTCCACAAAAAAAAGTGTTAGGTAATGTTTTAATATCGCTGTAAGCTAAATATAAATTACCACCAACTGATAGATTATCAGGCAATGTCTGGATATGGGTATAATTTAAATTTAGATTGCCACCAATCGTTAAATTTTGAGGTAATTCTTCTATATGTGAATGAGCTAAATTTAGATGCCCACTAATTGATAAATTATTAGGAAGTGTCTTAATATTTGTATGATATAAGTCCACATTACCATTAATGGTTATTTTATTGTTTTTAATAAAATAATTTATTCCCTTTTTTTTAAGTAATATGAAAAATTTTTCCACCACTTATTTCCTTTTTTGTCAATGCGTTAATGGATTGTTGTGTACATAACTTGGCTTTTTTCTATACAGAATAGTTTTAATGATTAGTAATGTTTTAGTGCTATTGCTGTTGTCCTGCTTCAAAATGGTAGTGTTCCATTGAGGCACAGGTAAAAGATTCAATAAAGGCAGGTTTTGTATGCCACGTTTGTTCGGCAGTAAACAAATCATTAGCAATGGCCCAATCATACACCCCAGTATTCACAGGATAACGGGTTAACACACCAGATAATTGATGTTTTTCAATCCAAGTTTTAGCTTCAGTTAACGAGGTGAATATACCAGCAGGAAAGTTTGCTCCTTCACCATTAAATACCCATATTTCGTTCATTTTTGCTATCCTATTTAATCAATTCTGGTTGCAACATGATATTATGCTATAAAATTAATATGCGATTTAAAACATGACAATAGTTTAAGAGAAATGTTGTCGAAAATAGATAATTCAAAATTATTAAGATTATCTTGATATTCCATTACTTTATCCACACCATAATTTGAATAGACAAGGCAAGTTATATGTATCATATCGTTTGTGATGCAAATATTAACAATATCATTATCAAATAGTTCCATACTGTTAATTGATAATTTGAAACGCAGATAAATTTGTTGTTTCAAGATATTAACATGTACATAACTAGCCATATCAGTTAATTTAAACTGCCTAGCAATATTCGATTGTAATAAAATACCTAATTGATTGAGTTTATCAGATAAGTTTGATATCAAGTCAACTGTTTTTTTATTGTTATAAATCATAATACTGTAAAAAAGCATCGTTTTCAAAATAAAAGACAAAAGAGCTAAATAAATCCTCTAATGTTGGGTTATTTAATTCATTGTTAGCCACGCTAATAATATCTTCAATTTCGGCTTTTTCTAGCGTTGGTATCCAACCTTCTTCTATAGCTTGTTTAGGCAGGTTTGAATCATCCTCAAGACTAAAAACTCCTTGGGTATTAAGTGTCCAAGATGAGTGATCAGCGGGAAGATAAAAAAAACTGTATGGCATGTCTTCTATGTTAGAAAGCATATCTCGTATAGTAATAAAATTCATCATTTTCAAAAAAAATTAAAAGGTTAAGATACTTTCAGTATTCAGACATCAGTATAATGGCATATTAAATGATTGTCAGTATATTTCAATAAGCAATGTATTCATTTAATCACCATCGGCAATAATCACTTCGTCTTCACTCACAGCTTGCTTAAGTAGCATAATTAGTTTTTGGATTTCGCTGTCGTTATGTTTTTGTAACAAGTTGATTAATATTTTTTGATGATCGGGATAGATTCTGTTTCGACCATAGACATCAATCATGATGCCTGTTTTCCGCTTTAAATCGATAAAAGCTTGCTCAAGTAATTGCACTTTTTTATCACTTAAAACAAGAGATGGCTTACTGTCTTTTTGATCTGATAAGTAGGAAAAATCTAGCATCTTTTATATTCCTTGATATTGGTAATGCTTTGATTATTCTTGGTTACATAAATTAATAATATATTGAGGTGTCTTTTTTCGATAACGTATGCTCTGTTTTAAACCGATGGATCCTTGATTTGCACATTTTAGCAGATCCTCATCACTAATAATAAAATCACTATCTTCCAGAAAAATATCAATCACTGCTTCAGCAAATGAATCTGGAATGTGATTTAAGGCAAAGTTAAAAATACGATTTTTTGCTTCGTTATGTTGTAATATTGATTCAATGATGATCGATGCATTTTGCTGCCACTTTTCGGCAAACCGTAGAAAATCTTGCTCATTGAACGTATCTTGCAGAATGATCTTAGCTACCATTGAATCCCCTTAATAATATTGTATGGTAAATATAATTGTTATTTCAAGGTTGATCCTAACTAACAACAACGATCATCGCTATATTGATATACCAATATGCAAAAATATATAGATAATTATAAACAATTTTTCATCTTAACAACTATCTATTATTTCAATACAAAGATTTTAGTTAAGTGATATTTTATTCTTTTTAATCAAAAAATAGCGTTTGGAAGAAATTGGACGGGAAATGTAAGGTAGATATCTAAGTGCAAACGGAAAGGTTTTTATAGGTTTGTTAAAAAGTTCGAGTAACCAACCATCAGAATCCTTAAACGACATAAATTCAAAACTTATCGAATTATCGGATAAAATTTTAATATCACGAAGACAACAAGCACTGAGCCAAGCATATGCACCACCACCAATTCTGGCTCGGTCGACGATTTTATTACCTTTTAAATCAAGTAAATAAATATATAAAACTTCTTCCCAACCATCGCCGTATGACACAAAAAGTAAGATATAATTATCATTATAACTAAAAGCCGCTTCTAAATAGCCCCCTTTCAGTTTTTCATTACAGCAAACACCATCAACTTCAACAAGTGAATAGATTTCGCCAGGTTTCCTGAGAGGTAATGGCTTTACTACAACATTGGATATCATTTTTATCATACTTAATCTAAAAAATGTTATTTAAAATATCAATAGAAAGCCTATCAACACTAAACTTAATAAAATTACCACTTAAGTAAGCAAAATCATAAAATAAATCATCTTGAAAAACAAGATTCGATAGTATTAATCTATTTTCAAATAGATAACCATTAATATGATGAACAAAAGTATCAGCTTGTTGCATAATAGAAAAATGCTTATCTCCAGATAGTTCAGGCTTTATCTTGTCAATAAAACACAAATTAAGTTCTAATAGATAAATATTGCCCTGATTTAGCGCACAAGCGGAAGAATTGATAAAACAGCAAAGTTGATATTGACCAAAATCAAAAGTAGCCTGCTCCTCAATATATGGATCTATAGCAACTAGCTTTGCGTAATATTTCATTGTTTTTTCCATGTTTGATTGTGACTAGTGAGTGATCGCATAATTAGGGGATATAATAACAGAACATCCAGATGCATAAGATCACTAAAATTCAGTTGTATTATCCTATAATTATCTTGGTTTGTGATTGTATGATATTGATTGCATTATTTCGTGAAATGAATGATTTGATATAAAAAATGAATTTAATAACCTTAATACTTTTCCCAAATCAAAATATTATCTTTGATCCTTTTGCTGGCCCCAATTGATCTATATCAATACCAATAGAGCCTAAATAATCTATCATTTGTTGATACAAATTGAATTCATGAATTTCATCAATAATCGTTTCATGTTCGTCGAAAAAATCCACACCATCGACTAGTTTTATAACTTCGTAAAGAACCCTATACTTTTTATTTTTAAAATTTATAGCAATAGTAGTAAATTGTGAAGCATTATTGGGAAGATCATCAATAATTGTTGTTTGTAATGTTCGCCCTAATCGAATATATTCATCTTTAGTATATTTCATATAACCATAACCTTTTTATTCAATATGATTTTAGAGCCTAATAGGTTTGTCATGCACTAAAGCATAAAAACAAATCATTTACTCAGTCTGATACGTTTTATACAATGCTATTTCAGCCGATATGCATTGGCTAAATTTGCAATTTAAATTTTTTATTACGTCACCTTCTGTATAACAATAGACCATAGGATCATCATGCCTATCCATAAAAAATAGACTTGAATAACCTTGATGTAATAAAAAAGCAAAGAAATTAGTGGGAATAGAAATATTGTTCTCGACCAGTAAAACTAAAGAGCCTTGGTTTATATCATCAATTTCATGAAATAATATAGCTGTACCAAGCTTAAAATCACCTGCATTAATGCCTAGTTTTGACAAAAAAATTTTATAATATACAGGAAGCCGACCATATTGGTGTTCAAGTTGAGCCAATTGTTGGTCATTACAGCCTTTGGTAACAAAACTTTTGGAAGTCAATATAGCAATTAATTGATTGAGTTGATGATTAAACTCCCATTTATTCAATGTGATTTTACCTTTATTTTTCTAGTTGGTAGATGTTTTTAGCTTGTAATTGTATTTTAAGACAGTAATTAAAGTACTTCAACAGTTGCCACTTGTTTAGGTCCCTCATAAATAATTATTTTAACCCCTTTATTGAGTAAGTAACTGGGCGCAGTTTCCATTAAAAAATGCGCTTCACCAAAACCTATTCTTTCATGAGTATTAATGTTCTCATTATTTTTAACATTTATTACCAATGACCAACTTGTCATATCACCCTGCTTATCTTTAAGCGGTTCAGTGATCGGATAGTATTTTGTATTTATAGGAAGCGTTTTTTTTCCACCTTGTTGTATGGATCGCCAATAAATTTTGACATTAACTGTCGAATGTAGCATTTTTAGATTCCTATTTAGTCATTTGTTATTCTGTTATTTTTTAATGTGTTTACCAATTTATTTAATAGCCTTCTTAATAATAAATTATCAAATTTTATTTAGCCATAAAGATTGTTTTTTGTTTAAAAAATCAGATTTTACACACTTTCATTGTGATAGGAAAATTTATATAAAAAATTACACTTGCTTCAATTTTAAGCTGGTAGGTGAATACCTTCTTATAAATACATCACTGTATTGCTCAATCAATTCTTTTGTGACGATATTATTTTTATAATCTGTTAAGTAACTTTTGTTTAATTTGCTATAACCATTTTTATCCAATGTATCCGTCTGCCAATTGCAAACAGGGCATATTTCAAAAATAGCATCTTCAGCATTTTCGAACACCACAAATTGGCAACAAGCACAAGCTACCCCTGATATTCCACTATCTGGGTGATCTATAATCTTTATTTTATTACCGGTAATTTGCTCTATTTTTGTTTCGAGATAACGATTTTTTAATAACGGTGAGGGTTTATAATTATCAAAAATATCATTATTAAATATTGCTTGTTTAGCATGCTCGCAAGATTGCTGGTTTATTATGCCATTTTCAAACAAATATGTTGTTCTAGCTTGTAAGCTTAAACTAAATAACGCATGATAACTTAAAAAATTGATGACCTCATTACGCAAAAAAGATATACACATAATGTTGCTATGCCTCTATTAAGCTCATAATTAAATGAACGCTATAATGCTAATTATCTATTTAGCAAAAATATAATTATCACAAACGGTTATTTTTGGAAATAAATGTAAAGCGCAATTGAAGCAATAACCCAAACCCATATAAGAATATCTAGCTGGCGATCTTTCTTATATTTTTTGTCAAGAGATTGTAATATCTCATCCAAAAATAAAATAAAACAGTTAAATGATTCAAATTGCAGTGTTAATTTTTGCTCTATGACTGACCAGTAGTAAACACAACCATTATCTTGAGGCCTTAATGAAAGCAGGTAACAATTCAAGTATAGATCAGAAGCAAAAGGGAGCATATCTTGTAGCTGCGGAAAATCTCGCTTAAACTGCGCATAAATATTTTCTATTGTAAGGCCATATTTTATGCTAAAAAAATTAATCAAAAACTTGTCATCAACATAATTACTCATTTTACTATCAAGTTGTATAAAAGTTCCTCCGTTAAATTGGCGGTAAAAGTTGATAAAATCATCTGGAATTTTATTCCCAACGAATTGACTAAATTCGTTGAGTTCTTCATCAGTTAATTGTTGTTGTGTTTCTTCAAGTTTCAATATCATTTGTTTTTTCTTTTTCACCCAAACCATATTAACTAAAAAGCATGATTTATTATTTTTTTGTTTAATAGCTTCATTATGGACTTTTTATTATTTGAGTTATAAATTGATTTCGTCGATAGTTTGCATTACTCGTGCTGTAATTAGAGGCTTAAGTATTGTATTCATGGTTTCAATTTTTCCTAAGTTGGTATCATTCTGATCATCTAAATAACCTTGCTCTCGTAGTGATGCGACTAATGTTGAAAATACACCTTTGTCGAAGAATTCTGGAGCATTAATACCATGCAAAACAGATAACCGTTCAGCAATGAGACGCGCCTCTTTTTCTAGTTTTGCACGGCTAATAGTTGGATCTTTTTGCAATAAAGAAAACGCAATAGCATAACGTTGTAAAGTATCTTTAGAAGATGAAGCGATTAATTGTAATCCCGAAATTTTTAAAGAATTTACTGTCAATTTATCTGTCGAGTCGCTAATTAAATTCAATTTGGCATAAGTTGCTATGATTTGTTGTACATATACAGTTAGCTGTTCATCATTATGATAAAGGAATAGTTCTGATTTTATTAAAGGGAAAAACCGTCTTACTTGTTCTAATATTTCGCCAGATGATATTTGGTTATATTTGAGCACAATTCTAGCTACGATTGCAGGAATAATCAGTAAATGCTGAATATTATTTCGGTAGTAGGTCATTAATACTGCTTGTTCAGTTGTAAGACCGACCATTTCACCAACTTCATCGGTAGTAATAATGAATTTACCCATTTGTTTGGCGTGTTCAAATAATTCTTCAGGTGTTTGATCTGGAATAGTTATCAAATCTGAATAAGGAATATTTTTTAATAATTTTAAAAAATAATCGATATGTTCCAGTAACCTTACTTTGGTTAGTGCGCGTTGGTCTGCGGCCAATAATATTGAACAGCATAAGTTCATCGCATTAATTGCTGCTGAAGAGTTAATATGCTCCATAATTTGTTTAGCAAGTAAATTGGTTGTTGGTGTTAACCAACTAGGGCGCTGTGTACCAGTTGGTTCAATTTCATTTCGCCAATCAGGAACTTGTTGGTTTAAAAATTGATTCAAAGGTATAGGTTGGCCAAAATTAACATAGCCAAACCCTAATTTTTTTAATTTGAAAAATGCTTTAATTGTGCGTCCTAAACTCTCTTTTTCTTTTTTTGCACCACGGAGTTCATTAGCATAAGTTGCAACTTCTAAAACATGTTCATAACCAATATAAACAGGAACAACAGTAATTGGTCGTGAATCACCACGCAATAATGTTTGGATTGTCATCATCAACATGCCTGTTTTAGGATCGAGTAACCGACCTGTGCGTGAGCGTCCACCTTCAATAAAATACTCAACAGAATAACCACGGATAAATAGTTCAGCCAAATATTCACGAAAAACGGCAGTATAGAGCTTATTTCCTCTAAATGAGCGGCGAATAAAAAATGCACCTAATCGCCTAAAAATAGGACCTGCTGGCCAAAAGTTTAAATTAATGCCAGCAGCAATATGAGGAGGAACTAAACCTTGTCGATAAAGCACATAGGATAATAAAAGGTAATCCATATGACTACGATGACAAGGAGCATACACAATTTCGTGTCCGTTTTGCGCAAGCTCACGAACTGGATCTGCGTTTGTCACTTTAAGACCTTGATAGAGCCTATTCCATGCCCAAGTGAGCACAAAATCAGTTATTCTTAACATACGATAAGAAAAATTAGCGGCAATTTCGTTTAGCATTACTAAAGCATTTTTTTTCGCTTTATCAATATCAATATTTTTGCTTTTAGCCTCTTCTTGTATTGCTTCTGACAGTCCAGGATTATTTAATAATTTATTAAGCATTTCTTGGCGAATGGGTAGTTTGGGGCCGACAGAAGCTATCCTTTGCTTTGCAAAATGAATACGCGCAACGCGAGCCAATTTATGTGCTAACACTGAAAGATCTTGTTTATCGACATGAATATCTTTAAACGAAACAGTACGAGAAAAGCGTGTATAACAGTCTCTGCCTGATGTCATTATTTTTAATAATTTACTGGGTGCACCAAGTACTTGCAGTGAAAGTTTTTTTTCTCCTTCTTTATCAGGGCGGCGACCAAACATGACCGAAATAGGTAGCATCTGAATATCAAGATCATGATTTTGTTGATGTGCAGAAATATAATCCCTTAAAATTTCAATCGCTTTACTTTTTTGTTGATTGGATGCAAAAATACCAGGTCCTTTATCAATATAGATATAAGCTGGAATAACTTTACCATTAATATCTATGCCAACTAATGGATCAGGTAAACTATATTGCAAACAAAGAGATCGAACCACCATCAAATCGATTTGAGAGTTATAAGGAAGTACGTATAAAATTGGCTTGTTGGTATCGAGGTCTAATTCTGTTATTGGATCGGTAGGAATTGGTTTGCTTTTAACAAAAAGCTTCACCAAAATTTGGATTAGAAAAAAATAAACTTTAGTCCACCAAGAAAACATAAAAAAATAAACCTCATACGTTTTTATTAATTATCCATTTAACTAACTTAGATTCTGCACTTTCTAACTAAACTGAGAAATGAATGTTTAAATTAAAAATTTAAAGCAGTTTTGTTTTTAGTCTGCAAAAGCACTTAATACTTAGTGAAGTATATACTTCTTACTGCTTGACTGTTAGTAAATTTGCACAATCTTTAGTCCATGTAAGTAGCTGATAAAAACAACTTATATAACAATATTAAAGTCTAATATAAAGGTTTATTGATATCAACTAAATGGATCTCTCTGTTTTTTCTTCTTTAGCTAATTGATTAATAAAATAGTTTCAGTTGAATTAACTACGACTTTGGTATAATGCGTCTAAAATATATCGTAATTGTTTAACATCTAATTGACCTGGTGCCGATGGATTTTTAGCCGCTCCAAAAGTCATTGCTGAACCAAATGTCGAACCAGCAATACGACTAACAGTTCCAAGTCCAGCCATTGACATGGTAATAATCGGCGTAGTTGAATGTTTTGTGTTCATTTCTGTGGTGGCAGCCAACAAAGTTAATACGTCATCCTCGGTGTTAGGCATAACAGCAATTTTGGGAATGTCTGCGCCAAGTTCTTGCATTTTTTTTAGTCGATAGACAATATCGCTCTTAGATGGCGTTTTTTCAAAATCATGATTTGATACCACAACAAATACCTGATGTTTGTGTGCGACATCGATAATATCTTTTACATAGTCATCACCAATAAACATCTCAACATCAATCAGATCGATAAGCCCACTACAAGCCATTTCTTTATTCAATTGGACATAAGATGTTAATGGCCATGGCTTAGCTCCACCTTCGTTTGCGGTTCTAAAAGTGAATAAAATAGGTTTATTTGGTAGTAAATCTGCTATTTTTTTAGCGACTAACTTTACAGTATTAAGATTATCAACGTGGATAAAGTGATCAACACGCCACTCTAAAACGTCAAAATCAATTGATTGTAAAAATTGTACTTCATCAATTAATTCTGCTTCAGTTTTACCGATAATTGGCACAATAATTTTGGGTGCGCCTGAACCGATTTCAAGTTTTTTGATGGTTAGTGTTTTCATTTTGTATCCTGTTAGCTAAAAATTCCGTTAATAGACCATAATTTTATCTGGTTTTAATTTTGTATTAAATAAAACAGTAGCATGAAGTCATTAGCATAAGAAATTATTTATTAATCATTAAAACCCATTTGCTCTTTCACATAATCAATAGGGGCATCTTCGCCTGTCCAAATTTTTATTTGAGCTGCACCTTGCCATAACATCATGCCAATACCATTTAATATTTTACAACCTTGTTGCTCAGCTATTTCAAGTAGTTTTGTTTTACGCGGACTATAAATACAATCTGTAACAACAAGATCGGGGGGTAACATTGTTGGATCTGTAATTAAGCTTTTTCCTTCTAACGGTTTCATTCCGACACCTGTTGCATTGCAAAGTACAACACTATCTGAAATTTCTTTGCGTAGCTTATCTTTATCGGCCAGATCGATAACGCGTACATAACATTGAGTATTTTGATTTAATTTTTTCGAAATAGCTTCTATTTTTGTATAGCACTCATCCTTTTGATTAAAGACAGTGATCTCTTTTACGCCATCAAGAGCAGCTTGCACAACAATGGCTGTTGCAGCCCCTCCAGCGCCTAGGATGGTTATTTTTTTGCCTATCACATCAATGTTGGCTTCTTTGAGCATGCGCATGTAGCCCATTCCATCTGTGTTATAGCCTGTTAAAACACCATTATCGTTTGAAATAGTATTACACGCACCACTCATTTCCACTGCAGGTGTTAACTTATCAAGGTATTGGCAGACTAGTTGCTTGTTGGGCATAGACACGGCACTGCCACGTAATCCTAATGCTCGAATTCCTTTAATTGCGTCAGGGAGTTTTTTTTGGTCAACTTCAAATGCTAAATAAACATAAGGCACCTTTAGTTTAGAATAAATGGTATTTTGCATTTGAGGGGATAAGCTATGGCGAATAGGGTAAGCCATTAAACCAATCAATAGAAAATGTCCGTCGATGTTATTTCTCATTAGCAACTCTCCATAATAGCCCTACTGATTAGTAAGGGGGTATTTTTAGAATTCTTTATTAGAATATTTTTAATTTTATATATATTTATATATAGATGAAAGAGTGAGTATACACTATCGATTGCACTTTCAACATCTATCGCCTAGAATAATAAGTTTTCTTCTTAAATAAGAATTTATTTTATGAATACAGTGCTTGATTTGTTTTCTTCAATAAATGCGGTTGTAGTTGCGGTAATTTGCATGTTAATTTTATCTCTTTGCCGTGTTCATGTCGTTATTAGCTTAATAATTGGCGCATTTGTTGGTGGACTATTTAGCCATTTATCGTTAAAAGAAACCATTGATGCATTTAATACTGGGATCAGCAATGGAGCTAATATTGCACTTTCTTATGCTATGTTAGGGGCGTTTGCAGTGGCAATATCAAAATCTGGCTTACCCGAATTATTGGCTGATAAAGCTATTAAGCAACTTACATCAAGCGATGCAAAAAAACGTATCAAGTGGATTTTGATTGTTATTATTGGGTTAGTAAGTATTTCATCGCAAAATGTTATTCCTATTCATATTGCTTTTATTCCGCTTTTAATTCCACC
Organism: Gilliamella sp. Occ4-3; assembly: GCF_001690675.1. Taxonomy (NCBI): domain Bacteria; kingdom Pseudomonadati; phylum Pseudomonadota; class Gammaproteobacteria; order Orbales; family Orbaceae; genus Gilliamella; species Gilliamella sp. Occ4-3. The sequence goes on along the minus strand of NZ_LZHR01000016.1, from coordinate 53,361 downwards.
GCTTTTATACGTAATGTCCCGTTTACAGCTTGATAGAAGAATGATTGCTTGTATTATGACATTTGGATTAATTACGCCTTATATGTTTTTACCAGTAGGATTTGGGAATATCTTTTTAAATCAAATTTTATTAAAAAATATTACCGCATCAGGAATGGATGTTAGCCATGTAAATGTAATGCATGCAATGGCAATTCCTGCATTAGGCATGTTTGCTGGTCTATTATGGGCTATTTTTGTTAGTTATCGTAAGCCTAGAGAATATAAAATTATTCGTGGAGAGGCAAATCAAGAAGCTTTAAAAGATGTGAATAAGCGTTCTCTTATTGTTTCATTATTGGCGATTGTTCTATCTTTTACTGTTCAACTTTATACTGGTTCAATGATTTTAGGTGCCTTAATTGGTTTTATTTGCTTTATTGTGTCGGGTTCGATTAAATGGGGCGAAGCTGATGGCGTTTTTACGGACGGCATCAAAATGATGGCTATGATTGGGTTTGTAATGATTTCAGCGCAAGGTTTTGCCGAAGTGTTAAAGCAGACTCATGAAATAGAACCTTTAGTTAACAACAGTGCAGCATTATTTGCTGGTAATAAAGTGATTGCCGCTTTTGTGATGATGCTAATTGGTCTGGTTATTACATTAGGTATTGGATCTTCATTTTCGACAGTCCCTATCATTGCCGCAGTATATGTACCACTTTGTGTACAACTCGGTTTTTCACCAATTGCCACCGTATGCTTAATTGGTGCATCAGGTGCGATAGGTGATGCGGGATCGCCACCATCAGATACTATTTTAGCGACCTCTTCTGGGCTAAATAGTGATGGGCAACATGATCATATTCGTGATAGTGTTATTCCAACATTTACCCATTTTAATATTCCATTATTTATTGCTGGTTGGATTGGCTCGTTAATTTTATAAGTTAATCCAATTAAATGAATTAAGGTCGTTATTCATTATGAATAAAAAATCATCCCAAAATATTAGAGCCATTTGTGCGCAAGCTATTTTTAATGTGCTAGAAGAAGGACAGTCATTAAGCGCTACATTGACAACTTTAAACCACAAAATAGCCGATAAAGATAAGGCGTTAGTACAAGAAATCTGTTTTGGTGTGATGCGAGTATTACCAGAACTCAACTTTTATATTCATACCTTGATGAGTAAAGTGTTAACGGGTAAAAATAGAATTTTACATGACCTATTGTTAGTGGGTATTTACCAGATTCTTTATACCCGTATTCCTGCACATGCTGCAGTTGGTGAGACAGTTAATGCGGTCAATACTCTCAAAAAAACACAGCTTAAAGGGGTTGTAAATGGTGTATTGCGTGAGTTTTTGCGCCAACAAACATCATTACAACAACAATTTATGCAAGACAGCAAGCAACAAAACCAGCAGACATTACACCCAAGTTGGTTGTTAACACGCCTTAAGCAAGCCTATCCAGAGCAGTGGCAAGCCATTGTTCATGCTAATAATCAAAAGCCACCAATGTGGTTGCGAGTTAATCTTAACCAATATTCAGTAAGTGATTACCAACAATTACTTGCTGAACAACAAATTGAGTCTGATAGCTTTCCAGAGTTACCTAGTGCTCTGCGATTATTGTCGCCTGTCAATGTAAATAAATTACCCTATTTTGATGAGGGTGCTGTCACGGTACAAGATCTGTCTGCGCAATATGCCGCTTATTTGTTAGCACCGCAAAATGGCGAGCTCATTTTGGATATGTGCGCAGCACCTGGTGGTAAAACCACACATATTTTAGAAGTTGCTCCAAAAGCACAAGTTTTAGCGGTGGACATTGAGCCTAGCCGAGTGAAGCGCATTCACGAAAATTTAACTCGATTAAACTTACATGCCGAAGTTAAAGTTGGTGATGGATTAACCCCAGAACGATGGTGTAAAGGGCAACAATTTGATCGCATTTTACTTGATGCGCCTTGCTCAGCAACAGGCGTTATCCGCCGTCATCCCGATATAAAATGGTTACGCCGAGATAGTGATATCATGCAGTTGACCGAATTACAATACGCTATTTTAACTAAAATCTGGGTTTATTTAAAAACTGGTGGTACTTTGGTTTATGCCACTTGTTCAATCCTACCAGACGAAAATAAATTACAAATTGAACGTTTTTTGCATGAAAACACCAGCGCCAAATTACAAGGTGAAATTAAACAATTTTTACCTACTGAAAATGGTGGTGATGGTTTCTTTTATGCAGTATTAAAGAAAGTATAATTTTCCCTTTTATTTTTGTTAAAAAGTTTCAGGTAACTATGTGTTTAAGTATAAAAAACTAAAAAAATCACACAATCCTGATTTGGACAATCTTTAGTAGTTGTGATAAATTTTGGGCTTGTTTTATCTTATAAAGATGTTCAGATATGGCTTATACTCTCACCTACAATGATTTACCTGAAAATATCCAACATTGGCAAGGTTTACCACTGTCATTAAATGGCTGTGAAGTGGTTCCTTTAGATTATAATGCAGGTAAAACAGGCTGGATTATTTATGGTAAAAAGTTAAATAAAACAGTCTTATCAAAATTCCAAGATCAACTTGCTATGCCAATGGTGATTGTTTCATCATGGAAAATCAAAACTTATCAGATTGTTCGTATTGCAGGGGTGATACCTAAAAAAGCTAAATCGATATCATTAGCATTAGGTATTGATGTTGCCCCAATCGATAATTTACCCACGCTACGCTCCCCGGGGTTACTTGTTATGGACATGGATTCGACAGCGATTGGCATTGAATGTATTGATGAACTGGCCAAATTGCATGGTGTAGGGCAGCAAGTTGCAGCGGTAACTGAACAAGCTATGCGTGGTGAACTTGATTTTGCCACAAGTTTGCGAAAACGTGTGGCAACCTTAAAAGGGGCGCATCAAGCTATTTTAGATCAAGTTAAAGATAATTTACCACTTACTCCTGGGCTTACTTATATAGTAAAAGAACTGCATAAAAAAAATTGGCATGTTGCTATTGCCTCAGGCGGTTTTACCTATTTTGCGGATCATTTAAAGCAAAAGTTAAAATTAGTTGACGTTTATGCTAATGAATTAGAAGTCAAACATGGAAAATTAACTGGTAAAGTTTCTGGTCAAATTGTTGATGCAAAATATAAAGCAAGGACATTACAACAACTAGCAGCATCGTTGGAAATTCCCATTGAACAAACTGTCGCAATTGGTGATGGAGCCAATGATTTGATGATGATTCGTATTGCTGGTCTAGGTGTTGCTTATCATGGTAAACCTAAAGTTGTCGAAAAAGCACGAATTAGTATTAATTATGCAGATTTAACAGGTTTATGGTGTATTTTATCCACTAGTTTATTAAGTGAAGGTTAGGAGATTAAATTGGCAAAAGCAGTGAAACGTGCTTATGTTTGTAATGATTGTGGAGCAGATTACCCACGTTGGCAAGGGCAATGTAGTTCATGCCATGCTTGGAACACCATTACCGAAGTTAGGCTTGCAAGTACCTCTTCACGTAACGACAGATTAACGGGTTATGCAGGTAGCGGGATTGGGCAAGCTAAAATTCAAAAATTGTCCGAGATCAGTTTAGAGGCACTGCCAAGATTTTCAACCGGTTTTTCAGAATTTGATCGTGTGCTTGGTGGTGGTGTCGTACCGGGGAGTGCCATTCTCATAGGAGGGAATCCCGGAGCAGGTAAAAGTACGTTGTTACTGCAAACCATGAGTAAACTCTCATCACAAATGAATACACTTTATGTTACTGGTGAGGAATCCCTCCAACAAGTTGCGATGCGTGCCCATCGATTAGGCTTACCTGCGGATAATATCAATATGTTGTCCGAAACCAGTATTGAGCAAATCTGTTTATTGGCTGAGCAGTCCCAACCTAAATTAATGGTGATTGACTCTATCCAAGTGATGCACCTTACTGATATCCAATCTTCGCCAGGTAGTGTTGCACAAGTACGCGAAACAGCGGCTTATTTAACTCGTTTTGCTAAAACAAAAGGCATTGCCATTATCATGGTGGGGCATGTTACTAAAGATGGCTCTCTTGCTGGTCCAAAAGTACTTGAGCACTGTATTGACTGCTCAATTTTATTAGATGGCGATGCCGACTCACGTTTTAGAACTCTACGTAGTCATAAAAACCGTTTTGGAGCAGTAAATGAGCTGGGTGTATTTGCTATGACAGAACAAGGTTTAAAAGAGGTTAGCAACCCATCAGCAATCTTTTTAAGCCGTGGAGATGAAATGCTACCAGGTAGTTCGGTAATGGTATTGTGGGAAGGTACTCGCCCATTACTGGTCGAAATCCAAGCACTAGTCGATCACTCGATGTATGGTAATCCAAGACGAGTGACTGTAGGATTAGATCAAAATCGGCTTGCATTATTGCTTGCAGTATTGCATAGGCATGGGGGATTGCAAATGGCCGATCAAGATATTTTTGTTAATGTTGTTGGTGGTGTAAAAGTTACCGAAACAAGTGCGGATTTGGCATTGATTGCAGCACTTGTATCAAGTTTTCGCAATCGCCCGTTGCCACAAGATATCGTTATTTTTGGTGAAATTGGTCTTGGTGGCGAAATTCGACCAGTACCAAGCGGACAAGAACGAATCTCTGAAGCGGCTAAACATGGTTTTAAAAAAGCAATTGTACCTATTGCCAATATGCCGAAGAAGAAGCCCGAAAATATGCAGATTTTTGCAGTTAAAAAAGTGTCAGAAGCACTAGATATTTTAGGTGATTTTTAAAAACCATATAAAATAGTAATAGTTAAAATTAATCCGCCAATAAGATTATCGACGGATTAAAGTTGGATTCAATTTTATTAAATGGGTTAATATTATTGTTTAATAACAAATTTCATAACAAGGTTGATAAGCGCTTCCTCCTGGCAATTTCATTCGGTTTTGTTTAACAAAACTACGCAATAAATTATCAAGTTGCTGCATAATTTCAATATCACCTTGTAATTTGTATCGACCTTTTTCGGCAATTTGCTTCATGCCAAACTCTTTAACATTTCCTGCAACAATACCAGAAAACGCACGACGCAAATCAGCGGCTAACAGCTCGACAGGTTGCTCACGATGAAGATTTAACGAGGCCATATTAGCGTGAGTAGGTTCGAAAGTATGTTGTAACGATTCATCGATTTTTAATAGCCAATTAAACCCATAAGCATCGCCTGTTTTTAAGCGTGAAGCTTTAACATGCTTAACACCCTCTTTCATAATACGAGCTACTTGTTCAGGTGAATCGATAATAATTTGATAAAGTTTAGTTGCCTCATCGCCTAATGTGCTACGAATAAAATTATCTATTGAAGCAAAATAATCTTCGCATTCTTTAGGTCCAGTCAGAATAAGAGGTAGGGTTTGGTGTTTATTTGCAGGGTTTAATAAAATACCCAGAATATAAAGCAACTCCTCAGCGGTGCCTGGTCCACCAGGGAAGATAATAATGCCATGAGCCATTCGCACAAACGCTTCAAGGCGTTTTTCGATATCGGGCATAATAATCAATTCATTGACTAATGCATTAGGCGGTTCTGCTGCAATAATTGACGGTTCGGTCATACCAATAAAACGGCTTTCTTTATAACGCTGTTGCGCATGACCAACGGCAGCTCCTTTCATTGGTGCTTCCATAACACCTGGACCACAACCAGTACAAATATTAAGTTCACGCAAACCAAGTTGCATACCTACTTGACGGGCATAATAGTATTCATTTTCGTTAATCGAATGTCCACCCCAGCAGACAACCAAATTTGGCTCTTCACCCACATGGAGCGCATTGGCATTGCGTAAAATAGAAAAAACAAGGTTTGTAATATAAAACGAATGATCCCTTTCAAATTTGAAATCGGAAATAAGCTCTTTAACTGCACTGATTTGACTATTCAAAAAAAGGATATCGCGTAACACTGCAAACAAATTAGCTTGAATTGAACGAATAATTCGACCATCAACAAAAGCGCTTTCTGGAGCATTAACCAACTCCAACTTGACACCTCGCTCTTTACTAATCACATTAATTTCGAAAGACTGGAATCTATCTAACAGATCTTTTGTATTATCGGTTTTACTACCTGCATTTAGTGTTGCTAACGAACAATTTCTATATAATTTATAAAGTTCGCTATTGGCAGATTTTTTCAGGATATCGACTTCTGCCTGAGCAAGTAAATCCATTGATCCTAATGGGCTAATATGAGTGATCATTACAACCTCCATTTGACTATTTTATCAGCAAGGCGACTATTATATACTTAAACTGACTGAATATGTAAAGTTGATAAATCTTCTTGATAACAGATTAAATTAGACTACCTAAAAGATAGAATAAAGAAAGAGACTTTCATCTTATATCCTTATTAATTTTTTACTAAAACACATAGTAACCTGAAACTTTTTGACAAAAAGTCAATTTATATTTATCCAATGTTTATTATTAATCAATTCGTTTAATAAAGTGTTTTATCTTAAATCCCATGGCAATCAATGATGCAAAATAGACTAAAATGCCCACAATAACCAATAAAAATAATCGCCCGATACGGATCAACATTGAACCAGTCGACCAGTCAGGTAATAACTGTGAACCGAACCACAATACCGCAGACATTAAAATTACTGCAATGACGATTTTACTTAAAAAGCAACGCCAACCAGGTTGGAGTTGATAAAGCTGTTTTTTACGCAATTGCCAATATAATAATCCAGCATTAAAGCAAGCGGCTAAGCCAATTGATAATGAAAGACCTGCATGTTGTAATGGACCAATAAAAGCAAGATTCATTAGCTGTGTTAAAATTAATGTAATAATTGCAATTTTAACTGGTGTTTTAATATCCTGACGTGAATAAAAGGCTGGAGCTAGCACTTTAATCAAAATCAACCCAAGTAGACCTATAGAATAAGCAACTAAGGCTCGCTGTGTCATTAAGGTATCATTTAAGGTAAATTGTCCATATTCAAATAGCGTTGATATAAGTGGGCGAGAAATAACCCCTAATGCAATTGTACTCGGTAGAGCCAATAAAAAACAAAGGCGTAACCCCCAATCTAACAATTCACAATATTGTTTATGATCACCTTTAGAAAAGCTTTTTGCTAATGATGGCAATAAAATGGTGCCTAATGCTACACCAAGCACCCCAGCAGGAAACTCCATTAAGCGATCAGCATAATACATCCACGAAACCGAGCCTGAAACTAGAAAAGAAGCAAAAATAGTATTAATAATTAAAGAGATTTGCCCTACAGACACCCCTAAAATTGCTGGTCCCATTTGTTTTAAAACCCGCCAAACACCACTATCTTTTAAGCTAATACGCGGTAATACTAGCATGCCAATTTTCTTTAAATAAGGTAGCTGGTAAAGCAATTGTAAAATCCCACCAACACCAACAGATACAGCAAGTGCCAATACTGGTGGATTAAAGTAAGGTGTTAAAAATAGGGTAAATACAATCATACTCACATTGAGTAGTGTTGGAACAAAAGCAGGGACAGAAAACCGATTCCATGTATTAAGGATGGCTCCAACAAGTGATGCCAATGATATAAAAAAGATATAAGGAAAGGTTATGCGTAGCATGGTAGTTGCAAGTTCAAATTTTTCAGTTGATTCTTGCATAAATCCAGGCGCAGTTAGCATAATGATAAAAGGTGCAGTGATAACTCCAATTAGCGTGACTAAAGCCAAGACTAAAGTTAATAATCCAGCAATATAAGCAATAAATGTGCGAGTTGCCTCAGTCCCTTGTTGATTTTTATATTCAGCTAAAATTGGTACAAACGCTTGTGAAAATGCCCCTTCTGCAAAAATACGGCGGAGTAAATTAGGAAGTTTAAAAGCAACAAAAAATGCATCGGTGGCCATACCTGCACCGAAAAAGCGTGCAATAATGGCATCACGCACAAAACCTAATACACGAGACACCATCGTCATTGAGCTGACAGTAGCTAAAGATTTTAAAAGATTCATATTCAAATTATATACAAAGTATACAGCCTAAAACTGATAATGAAGCATAGTCTACAAACTATTACTTTAAATAACCATGCTTTTTTAATAAACTTAATTTTATACATGCCGCCAGCAAATACTGGCGAATGTTTAGTTTAACGATCTTCATAAGGTGTAAACAGCACGAATTCAACGATATCTTTATAGGCAGGGCGAATAACTAACAATCATCAAAATTGAGTTCTTCAATTCGATAAGCTAATACAAGACATTACTAATAATGTCGCATAAACATCTTTTGGTAAGCCAATCACGTCATAAACAAAGCCTGTATAGCAATCAATTGACACAAACGAGAATAAACTAATAAAGCGCTATTTGAATATATTGAAATCTATTATAATCAAGTTAATCGACATTCCGCCAATGGTTGAATATCGTCACACAAAAATGAAATTAAGTTATATAAGGTAAATACTGCTTAATATTTATTTTGGCGAAAATCTGAAAAAAGAGCATATACCAATTATGAAGATACCAAAAATAGTTATTCTAACCGGTGCCGGTATTTCGGCCGAATCGGGTTTATCAACCTTTCGAGCTCAAAATGGATTATGGGAAGGTTATGATGTTAATGATGTAGCAACTTACGAAGGCTATATACGCAATCCAACAGCGGTACATGATTTTTATAATATGTTACGTCGTAAATTACAAAATCCAGATGTTAAGCCTAATGCTGCCCACTTTGCGCTGGCTGAATTAGAACAGAAATTAGGTAGTGATAACCTCTTAATTGTGACACAAAATGTGGATAACTTACATGAACAAGCTGGATCTAAAAATATTATTCACATGCATGGTGAATTATTAAAAGTGCGTAATGAAAAAACAGGACAGATAATTGATTGCTTTAACGATGTGAATTATCAACAAAACAAATTCATTCGCCCACATATAGTCTGGTTTGGTGAAATTCCGCTACAAATGGAACAAATTTATGATGCGCTTTCACAAGCTGATTATTTTATATCCATTGGCACATCAGGTAATGTCTATCCTGCTGCTGGTTTTGTACAAATCGCTAACCAAACAAGTGCTAAAACGGTTGAACTTAATTTAGAGCCCAGCTTAGGTGAAAGTCTGTTTCAAACCAAAATTTACGGACCAGCAAGTAAAATTGTTCCTGAATTTATCAAAAAATTCATCTAAAGCAAATTGCTACTTTAGTTGTTTAAGATAATTTTTGTTGCCTAAATTACTCATTTGGGCATGAATCCATTTGGTTCTCTTTTTTACTCGTTCACTTGGTTTAATTGGGCTCCAGCGTCTAGGATTAGGTAATACTGCCGCAAGTAAACTTGCTTGCTGTGAAGTTAATTGATTGGCACTTACATTAAAATAATACTGAGAAGCAGCTTCAATGCCAAAAATACCTTCTCCCCATTCTGCACAGTTTAAATAGACCTCAAGAATACGCTCTTTTGACCAAAAAAGTTCTATCCATAATGTAAACCAAGACTCCATTCCTTTGCGAATCCAACTACGAGTTGGCCATAAAAAGATATTTTTAGCGACTTGCTGAGTAATTGTGCTAGCACCTTTAATCTTTTTGCTATTTTGATTATGATTTAGCGCTAGGCGGATAGCGTTAAAATCAAATCCCCAGTGCACAGAAAAATTTTGATCTTCTGAAGCGATTACCGCAATTTTTATATTATCTGAAATTTCGTCCAAATCTTTCCAGATTCGTTGCTGTGGTGTATTCCAATGCATTATCTTACGTTCTATCATTAGCATAGAACCGAAAGGTGGATTCACCCAACGCATTACTAAGGTCGAAAAGATAGATAATAGCATAAATCCAATTATCGCTTTTTTAGTTATATTTAAAAATTTCCTGAATAAAAGCCTCATGCTGATTTAGATAAAATAACGTAAAAAATTAGCAAATAAGATACGATATATTATTGATTAAATAAATAACTTTTTATAAATTCAATAAGTTGAAGTGGGTTGTTTATATCCAAAATGGGTAAAAAAGCATCTAACGGCTCATCACTAGCAATAGCCAAGGTAAAATCATCAATAAAAAACGGTTTTTTAACGGAACTTCGGTGACAAATAATTTTAGGAATTTGCTCATCTTTAAAGCCCTCAACTAAAATAATATCAACATCAGAAAATTGATTAATTAAAGTCTGCAAATCGGCAGGTTTATTGGGTGTTTCACAAATTAAAGCGTAACGGTTATCACAAGCTACAATTGTTTGTAATGATCCAGCTTTACGCAATTTATAGCTATCTTTTCCTGGAATATCCAATTCAACATCGTGATGCGTATGTTTTAAAGTTGCCACCTTAAAGCCCTGCTCAACAAGTAGCGGAATAACCTTTGCCAACAAGGTAGTTTTACCACTACCACTGTAACCACAAATAGCGAGCGTTTTTTTTATATTCATTATTTCTTGGTTCAAAATGGTTATACTCAATTAAACCTAATATACACTATTTTCTACCTCGAAAGAGATAAAACCACTGCAAAAGCCACTAAAATTACAACTCAAACAACACCACAGTCAACTATAATCGTTTGATTTGATTGAAAAACTTAAATAAAATCAATAGTCTACCTGAGCTTTTTTAGAGTAAAAACACACTTATAGCACCACAATGCTAATATGCTTGTCTTATCACAGCATCAAAATATACCGATAACCAAGTAAAGTTAGTACGTCAAACTGGGCTGTTGGGTGTGTTTGTGTTTTAGATGTTATCAGCAATATTAATTATTCCGCAAAAATCAAAAAGCCCTAAAGCTAATACCCTATTTTAATTATAAAATTCACCTATCTCTAAAGCTGAACCGTTTTCATCTTTACATTTCTTTACAAAAAAGTTCGCTAAAAAACTAGTCAATCATCCCTTAAACGGCTATACTTTCATCGTTTTAGAAAAATGAGCTTATTAAATAAGCGAATAAACATAAAAATTCAAATAAAACAAAATATTACTTGACAGGTGGAACGAAATGCAGTACCCTTTTAGGCACAAGGCACAAGGCACAAGGCACAAGCACTGGCAAACCTATGTCTTAAATTTATTAAATAATCCTATTCGACAAGTTTTTACTCGAAACTTATTTATATTTTCGAAATTATCTCTCGAATTATTTTCGAAATTATCCACAAAACTATCTTTAAAAATTTCATTGGCATTAGCGCCGTTGTTGTTATTGCCGTACTCTTTAGAATCGCAGGCATTATCGGCCACGACTTCTGAGCGCATTCATGGTACTGCGCCTTATTTAACTATTGATGGTGGTACTACTAAATTGACTACCACAGATGACTTATTAAGTATTAAGTTATCGGACGGTCGAACATTCACACCGCAAAATAATCCTTCATCATCGACAGCGCCAATCGAGTTATCTAATGTAGGGGATACTTTGGCTGATATTGAAATGATAGTTCCGTCATCAAGCGACTCAATAAATATAAATGACTTAGTGACACAAGGTAAATGGGGCGATGATGATGGGGATGGACAGGGAGCAGATGGAGTCACCGCATCAGGAAGTATATCGTTAGTAATAAAAGATAAAGATGGCAATACCGTTAATCGTAGTGATGCATTAAGTCTATGTAAAGCACCTTATAAGGTAACCTTAGATAGTTCAGGGGGTGCTTTAGAGACTCGTTATGGCATGCCGAATAGTAGTAGGCTTTACGGAGGAGCAGCGGAGTATTATATCACTTTGCCGCCACATCCTATTATTTGTGCAGCCAGGCCGAATCTAAGTCTAGGTACAGGCATCTATGCCGGTCCATCTAACATATGGAGTCCTACTAAGGGCTTTCTAACTCAATCAACAACCCCATCATCTTACGACCGAAATTTCCCAACAACAGGTTCAGATGGATTGTATTTTGATTTGGATATAGGTGGAATAGATGCAAGTCAGTTGAGTTGGACAATTAACACAAGTGGTAGTCTAAATGCAACAGTGAGTTGGACAAGGCCGCTAACAGGGTCATTCACAACCCCATGGGGAGGAACGATGCCAGCTGATGACTGGATTAAAGATAAATCCAAGAATGTAACACGGGTAACGTTGCATGGTCCAAGGGCAAGTAGTGGTCAAATAAACTCAAGTAATCCTAGTTCACTAACACGTCCATCTTTACCGCAAACCTTTGAGTTAGTCGGAAGGGATAGAAGTGGTAATGAGGTTCGTTATGGATTTGTATTAAGGCAGTGGTTCGTCAATCGGGGGACTCAATATCAACTTCATAGTGACCATTTAGCATGGTGTAATAGTTTGGGTTATCGAATGCCACGGGTAAGAGATTTAACCAATGCAGACTATAATAATTTAGGCGCCACACCTAGCTCATCAACTAATAATTACCAGCGTAACATAGGCGCTGGCTTTTTCACGGAGTGGGGCCGCATGTACAACTACGGCACTGATGCGGGCTTCGCCAACTACGGCTACTCGACGAGCGACGCAACAGGTAGCGACCAGTTCGGTGTCAGCTCGAACGGCGGCAACGTCTACAGCAACAGTGCCAGCCCCTCCCGCTATGGCCTTTGCACCGCACCTTAGCTTTTAGCGTTTATTTCTTAATCCTTAGGGCGCGGAAGGGGGTTACGGTGCTTGAGGGGATAATATAACAAAGAATAAAGCCCCCGCGTAGTTGGGGCGCTGAGCAGGCAAAGCCTGCGAGCCTTGCGCTTTAATGACTGAAAGTAAAAACAATGCTCCGACTGATACAATTTTCAAGCTTGCGCTTTTGCTATCAACTGGCTGTTATTAACAAATTATTATTAAATAGCTATTATCAAATAACAAAAGCGCTTTTATTAAAAAGTCAAATTCAATGTAATAAAAAACTAGCCTATAAGTGTTTGATTTTATTTAAAAATGCAAATAAAAACTTCAATAAAATCAATGGTCTACCTGAACGATTTTAGAGCAAAAAACACACTTATAGCACCACAATGCTAATATGCTTACCTTATCAGAGCGCCAAAATATACCGATAACCAAGTAAAGCTAGCACGCCAAACTTGGCTGTTTGGTGTGTTTGTGTTTTAGATGTTATCAGCAATATTAATTATTCCGTAAAAATCAAAAAGTCCTAAAGCTAATACCCTATTTTAATTATAAAATTAACCTATCTATAAAACCGAATCGTTTTCATCTTTACATTTCTTTACAAAAAAGTCCGCCAAAAAACTAGTCAATCATCCCTTAAACGGTTATACTTTCATCGTTTAAGAAAAATGAGCTTATTAAATAAGCGAATAAACATAAAAAAATCAAATAAAACAAAATATTACTTGACAGGTGGAACGAAATGCAGTACCCTTTTAGGCACAAGGCACAAGGCACAAGCACTGGCAAACCTATGTCTTAAATTTATCAAATAATCCTATTCGACAAGTTTTTACTCGAAACTTATTTATATTTTCGAAATTATCTCTCGAATTATTATCGAAATTATCCACAAAACTATCTTTAAAAATTTCATTGGCAGTAGTGCCTTTGTTGTTATTGCCGTACTCTTTAGAATCGCAGGCATTATCGGCCACGACTTCTGAGCGCATTCACGGTACTGCGCCTTATTTAACTATTGATGGTGGTACTACTAAATTGACTACCACAGATGACTTATTAAGTATTAAGTTATCGGATGGTCGAACATTCGCACCGCAAGATAATCCTTCATCACCAACCTCGCCAATCGAGTTACCTAATGTAGGGGATACTTTTGCTGATATTGAAATGATAGTTCCGTCATCAAGCGACTCAATAAATATAAATGACTTAGTAACACAAGGTAAATGGAGAGACGATGATGGGGATGGACAGGAAGCGGGTGAAGTTACTGCATCAGGAAGTATATCGTTAGTAATAAAGGATAAAGATGGCAATACCGTTAATCGTAGTGATACATTAAGTCTATGTAAGGCACCTTATAAGGTAACCTTAGATAGTTCAGGGGGAACTTTAGAGACTCGTTATGGCATGCCGAATAGTAGTACGTTTAGTGGAGGAACAGCGGAGTATTATATCACTCCGCCATCAGCGCCGGTTATTTGTGCGGTCAGGCCGAATTTGTTGGTGGGTGGAACAACTGGCATTATTTCTTGGGACGCCCCAAGCTATGCCGGTCCTGCTAACATATGGAGTCCTACTAAGGGTTTTTTAGTTCAGTCAACAACCCCATCATCTTACGGTTTAAATTTCCCAACGACAGGTTCAGATGGATTGTATTTTGATTTGGATATAGGTGGAATAGATGCAAGTCAGTTGCGTTGGACAGTTAACACAAGTGGTAGTCTAAATGCAACAGTGAGTTGGAGAAGGCCGCTAACAGGAACATTCAGATCCCCAAATGGGAGTATTGTCCAAGCTGATGAATGGATTACGGATAAATCCAAGAATGTAACACGGGTAACGTTGCATGGTCCAGAGGCAAGAAGCCAGAGGGAGAATCCTAGTCCTAGTCAAATTACCGTGCCATCTTTGCCGCAGACATTTGAGTTGGTTGGTAGGGATAGAAGTGGTAATGAGGTGAGGTATGGATTTATGTTGAGGCAGTGGTTCGTCAATCGTGGTGGTCAATTTAAATTTTATAGTGAGCATTTAGCATGGTGTAATAGTTTGGGTTATCGGGTGCCACGGGTAAGGGATTTAACCAATGCAAAGTGTGGTGTAGATAGTAATAATTTCCCATGTATAAATGGCATAAATGGCGCCACACCTAGCTCATCAGATAATCATTACCTGCGTCACATAGGCGCTGGCTTTTTCACGGAGTGGGGCTACATGTACGACTACACTGATGCGGGCTTCGTCAGCGGCTACTACTGGACGAGCGTCGCTACAGGTAGCGAGTTTCTTGTCTCCTCGGCCAACGGCTACGTCTACAGCCCCAGTGCCTTCAACTCCCACTATGGCCTTTGCACCGCACCTTAGTTTTTAGCGTTTATTTCTTAATCCTTAGGGCGCGGAAGGGGGTTACGGTGCTTGAGGGGATAATATAACAAAGAATAAAGCCCCCGCGTAAGTTGGGGCGCTGAGCAGGCAAAGCTTGCGAGCCTTGCGCTTTAATGACTGAAAGTCAAAAACAATGCTTCGACCGATACAATTTTCAAGCTTGCGCTTTTGCTATTAACTGACTGTTATTAACAAGCTGTTATTAATAGCTATTATCAAATAACAAAAGCGCTTTTATTAAAAAGCCAAATTCAATGTAATAAAAAACTAGCCTATAAGTGTTTGATTTCATTTAGAAATGAAAATAAAAACTTCAATAAAATCAATAGCCTACCTGAACGATTTTAAAGTAAAAAACACACTTATAGCACCACAATGCTAATCAGTCTGCCTTATCACAGCATCAAAATATACCGATAACGAAATAAAGCTAGCACGCCAAACAGGGCTGTTGGGTGTGTTTGTGTTTTAGATGTTATTAGCAATATTAATCATTCCGCAAAAGCCAAAATGTCCTAAAGCTAACACCCTATTTTTTATGAAAATAAATGATTATTTATCTTCTTTCTGATTAAATGAATTAAGCACCTCTAGCGTATTGATATTGCTAAAACAAACTGCTTTATCGCTAAAATCAACCGATTTAGCACTGATTTGTTCTAAAAACAGCATCAGCTTGCGTTCGCCTTGCTCTAAATAGATTTTTAGTTGTTGAGTAACTGTTTTATGAATAAGTAGAATGGTTGGATGGTAGTATTGTCCATCATGTGGATAAATAGCGCTGTTATTTGCCGTATAAACAGCTAAACGGTCAATTAAATCAGCTGGCAAAAAAGGCGTGTCACAACTGACAAATAAGTTCCAATCGGTTTTGCTGCGTAATAAACCACTGTAAATCCCCGATAATGGTCCACAAAATCCTGCTAGGTCATCACTAAATATAGGATAACCTGCTTTTTGGTATTGTTCTGTGTGACGATTGCAATTAATCATGATTGCATCAACGTGAGGTTTGATGCAATCAATGACATGTTGATAAAGTGGTTTTTGATGTAATAATAATAGTCCTTTGTCGTTGCCATTCATACGGGTACTTTTACCTCCAGCTAGAATGATTGCAGTAATTGAGGGTTTTTCCATAAATTATTTCTCTTTTACGTTGCGAAAAAACAAAATAACATTACTATATAGTAATGTTATTGCAAGTCGTAGCGTATCATTTTTAATGATTGCTTAATTATCATTATCTTCGAAAGGTTTGAAGATTTACTAAAGGTAACAATTATGAAATGTCATCGTATTGATGAAGTAATGGAATTATTGCAACCCGCATGGGAAGGGGATTCTGATCTTAATTTATTACAATTTTTAGCTAAATTAGGTCAAGAGGCTGGTTTTGAAGGTGAATTAAAAGATTTGAGTGATGAAGTTTTAATTTATCATTTAAAAATGCGAGGTTCGGATAAGAATGATGTTATTCCGGGTCTAAAAAAAGATTATGAAGAAGATTTTAAAACCGCATTGTTAAAAGCTCGTGGGATTATAAAAGAATAAGGAGAATCATTAAAATGAAAAAAACACTTATCGCAATTAGTATTTTGCTTTTTTCTGTAAACTGTTTTGCAAATGAAAGCCCAACTATTACTAAGGCCGACACCTCAGCGAATGCATTTGAGCCGATTGAATTAGGTAAACAATATGCCGCGCTACCAACTAATCCATCGCCAGATAAAGAAGTTATTGAGTTCTTTTCGTTTAATTGCCCAAGCTGTTTTAGATTTGAAATTCAAAATCAAGGTCCTCAAACTATTAGCAAGGCTTTACCAGAAGGTGTTAAATTCAAACGTTACCATTTAGAAGATTTTGGACCATTAGCTAAAGATCTTGCGCAAGCATGGGCTGTGGCTAATGTACTAGGTATAGAAGATAAAGCTTCAGATGCACTTTATAATGCGGTTCAAAAAGATAAAACGATAAAAACAGCAGATGACATTAAAGCTGTTTTTGAAAAATTAGGTGTTAGTAATGAAGTGTATGATAAAACAAAAGATAGCTTTTTGGTTAAATCATTTATGGTACAACAAGCAGATGCGATTAAAGAGATGAAACCAGATTCAATCCCTACGGTTATTGTTAATCGTAAGTTTTTTATCATAGCAAATCAACTTAATGTAACTAGTGATGATGCATTTATTAATGATTATGCAAGAGTTACTGCATTTGTTGCAGGGTTAGATCCTAATGCAAAAATAGAAGAAAAAGCGCATTCTGATAAAAAATAAATGGTTAACAAGTTTAAAAACAACATAAGTTAATCACTTATTTTTGACGTTTTAAGTCCCATTGTATCATTTTGTACAATGGGATTTTTTATTATAGTAAAATTGCTATTCTCGTTCTAAAGCATAAATTGGATCGAGTTTAGCTGCCCGTCTAGCAGGGAAATAACCAAAAATAATACCAATTATACTTGAGAAACTAAATGCCGCTATAATAGCTATTGCCGAGAAATTCATTGCAAATGATGTAACAACAGAATTAAAAATAAAGCCAATGGCAAACGAGAGTACAATACCTATTGTTCCGCCAATTAAACATACTAATACAGCTTCAATTAAAAATTGCTGTAATATGTCGCTTGACCGAGCACCAACGGCCATGCGTACGCCAATTTCTCGAGTTCTTTCTGTGACTGATACTAACATGATATTCATCACACCAATACCGCCAACAACGAGTGAAATCAGCGCAATAGCCGAAACTAATAACGTCATTACCCAAGCGGATGAGTTGATTGTTTCTCGTATATTATCGGAATTAAAGATGAAAAAATCTTTTGTACCATGTCGTTGTAACATAATTCGATTAATAGCTTGTTCAGCAACAGATAAATTAACATTATCTTTAACACGTACTGTAATGCTTTTTAACGAAGTTTGACCTACCATGCGGTTAATCACGGTAGTATAAGGTAACCAAACATTCAGGCTTTCATTGCTACCAAATCCTTGCTGTTGTTTAGTTGCAACACCAATTATTCTTACTGGTAACTGTCCAACCATTAAAATTTTTCCAATTGGGTTTTGATTTGCAAATAACCGTTTAACAGTATTGTCATCAATCACTGCATCTTGTGCTGAGGCAATAATACTTGCTTCATCAAAAGATTTTCCTTGAGAAATAGTGTAACCACGAACCGCAAAAAATTGCTCCCCTACACCATTTACTGTTCCAGTTACTGCTAAATTATTAATTCGGAAATAAACACTGGTTGCAAGGTTAGGAGTCGTACTGTGGACAAAATTTTGTTGCGCCAAAAAATCTGCGTCTGATGAGCGTAATGTAGTAATTTTATCCGCATTACGATCACCAAAGCCCGATCCTGCATAGATTTCTAACGTGCTAGTTCCTAATGAGTTAATGTTAGATAAAATTTTCTGCTTTGTACCTTGTCCTAATGCAACAACAGAGACTACCGAGGCAATGCCAATAATTATGCCTAACATGGTTAAAAATGTCCGTAATCGCTGCGAAAGCATTGATAGCATGGCCATTTTAAAAGCATCTCGAAAACGGTAATATTTTGCCAGTAGATTATCTTGAGTTCTGGTTGCTTCGATTTGCTTAACTTGCCGATTATCATTTTGTTTAGATTGATAATTAGGGTTAATAGAATCAGAAATAATATTACCGTCACTAATTTCAACAATCCTTTGGGCACTTTGGGCAATGTTTGAATCGTGGGTAACAATAATAACAGTGTGACCTTGTTGATGTAATTCTTGTAATATAGCCATTACTTCTAAACCGCTTTTACGATCGAGTGCTCCCGTTGGTTCATCAGCTAAAATGATTTGTCCACCGTTAATTAAGGCTCTGGCAATACTGACCCGCTGTTGTTGCCCTCCAGATAACTGGTTAGGTTTATTGTGGATTTTCTCGGCAAGTCCTAAACGTGTTAAAATTTCGTTCGCTCTTTTTTGACGTTGTTCATTGGTAACACCAGCATAAATAGCAGGGATTTCTACATTGCCTTGTGCGGTTAGTGCATTTAATAAATGGTAACGTTGAAAGATAAAACCAAAATGCTCACGGCGTAATTGAGCTAACTCATCAGGTGACAATTCACTTGTTGTGCGTCCTCCAATAGAATAAGTGCCTGAGGTCGGTTTATCTAAACAGCCTAAAATATTCATCAAAGTGGATTTACCCGATCCTGATGCGCCAATAATCGCCACCATTTCACCAGCATTAATTGTTAGATTTATGCTTTTAAGAACCTGTATAGTTGTATCGCCTGCTGGAAATTCACGAACAATATTCTCAAGCTTAATAAGAGGTATATTATTGACCATATTAGAATCGAATCCTTGGGGCTCTTGCATTATTACCACCTAGTGAAGCGCCATTAGTACTACTGACCACAACCATATCACCCTCTTTAATCCCCGATTTTATCTCAACATTGACATTATTATCGATACCCAAAGTAACTTCGTGTTCTTCGATCTCATTATGTTTATCTAACAGGTAAATAATGGCTTTATTATTGCCCAATTTTTTTTGAATTGCTTGAGATGGAATGGTTAGTACATCTTTTGCTTCAGACAAGACAATATAAACTTGCGCTGTCATTGAAATTCTTAATACATGGTCGGGATTATCTACATCAAATAATCCATTATAATAAATTGCGCTTTTTGTTGTTGATGATGAGTTTGACGAGGTTGTTTCAGTGTTAATTGAGTCTGGTGCAGGCTCTATAGCCCTTAGTGTTAAACCATCAAAACGTCTATTCGGTTGGCCTAAAATGGTAAAGTAAACAGGCATTCCTTTTTTTACATTGATCACATCAGCTTCAGAAATTTGCGCTTCAATGGTCATTTTATCAAGTTGAGCTACTTTAACAATGGTTGGTGCACTTTGAACAGAGTTAACAGTTTGTCCTTCATTGACTGGAATGGCAACAATCACTCCATCAATAGGGGAGCGAATTTTAGTATATCCCAAATTAACTTTGGCGGTATCGACTGCAATTTGTGCTTTAACGATATCAGCATCAAGTGCTGCAATATCGGCTTTGATTGCATCGAGTTCAGCTTTTGCCGCATCTAACTCCGATTGAACGCCAACGCCTTTATGAACGAGTTTATACTGGCGATCATAGGTTAATTGATTGTTAACTAATCTCGCTTTTTTTGCTTCACGTTGTGCCTCTAAACTATTAAGTGACGCTTCAGATTGTTTTAAATCATTGCTTTGTTTAAGATCGTCAATCTCAGCAATCATATCGCCTTGTTTAACTTCATCGCCCAACTCAACATAGAGTTTTTTAATTTGTCCAGAAACCTGTGCACCAACACTAACTTGTTTAAAAGCACTAATTGTTCCATCAGCTAGTACGGTTTTTTCAATATTACCTTTGGTAACTGGTGAGGTAATATAATTAGCTGTAGGCTCTGAATGAGATATGATTAAACATACAATATAAATAATTGTAAAGAAGATGGTAGCTATAACTAAATATTTAATTTTCATCAATTTTAACAATGTTTTTCACCCTTTATTTTCTTATTGTAATTTTAACATTTTATCGTAATAACGAAAATGATATTGATAATTATTATTAATAAATTGTAATAATTATGAAATTTTAAATTTTAAACTAATTTATAGAAATTCTTCGTGTTGTTTATTGTAATTTGAGGAACTATTGTAATAAACATGAATAAAAAAAGTAAAATTGATCAAACCTACCTATCCACAAATAAGTGGAAAAGTAAAAAGAGTGATACGTACTCAAATGAAGATGTGGTATTGTCAATAAACATTTAGCAACTCAAAAATAAAAAACAAATTTTTAAGTGATTTATTAACTATTATAATATGGCTAAACTGCATAAAATGATTGCGAGGAAAATACTTTATGAGTTTTTATAGGATTATTTTAACTTGAAGTGTAAACAACCTAGTGTTTTTCTACATTTTGTAATTAGAAAAAAATCTGACAAAAGAACAAGAATGGTCTCTTTTATTGAATACATTGGGCTTTATTCTAAAATAAGATAAAATGATCTTAGAAAATGTTATGGGATAAATTATTTATGGTTGAACAAAAAAAAGAAGGGTTTTTCTCTCGTTTAAAAAAAGGTCTTTTTAAGACTAAACAAAATATTGGTTCAGGTTTTCTTAGTTTATTTAAAGGGAAAAGGATCGATGATGCTTTATTTGAAGAATTAGAAGAGCAGTTACTTATTGCTGATGTAGGTTTTGACACAACCCAAAAAATTATTGATTCCTTAACTAAACAAGCATCAAGAAAAGAGCTAAAAGATGCTGATGCATTACATGATCTTTTAAAACAGGAAATGAAATCTATTTTAGATGGAGTAGATAAGCCCCTTGATATAGAAAGCCATAAACCATTTGTAATATTGATGGTTGGTGTTAATGGTGTTGGAAAAACAACAACAATTGGCAAATTGGCCCGTCAATTTCAACAACAAGGTAAATCGGTTATGCTTGCGGCGGGTGATACCTTTCGGGCAGCGGCTGTTGAGCAATTACAAGTCTGGGGAGAACGGAATAATATCCCTGTTATTGCTCAGCATACTAATGCAGATTCCGCTTCTGTCATTTATGATGCAATACAAGCAGCAAAAGCCAAAAAAATAGATATATTAATAGCCGATACTGCAGGGCGCTTACAAAATAAATCTCATTTAATGGATGAGTTAAAAAAAATAGTACGCGTAATTAAGAAACACGATGAAACAGCACCCCATGAAATTATGTTGACTATTGATGCTGGTACTGGTCAAAATGCGGTTAGCCAAACCAAACTATTTAATGAGGCTGTTGGTGTCACTGGGATGACATTAACTAAATTAGATGGTACTGCAAAAGGGGGTATTATCTTTAGTATTGCCGATCAGTTTAATATTCCTATTCGTTATATTGGTGTCGGGGAGAAAATTGAAGATTTAAGGCCTTTTGTTGCTGATGATTTTATCAATGCTTTGTTTGATGAAACAGATGGTTAGAGAGTGTCATGATTCAATTTCAGCGCGTAAGTAAAGTGTATTCTGGCGGTAAACCAGCACTACAAAATATTAGCTTCACTTTATTACCTGGTGAAATGGCTTTTTTAACTGGACACTCAGGGGCTGGTAAAAGTACGTTAATGCGATTAATTTGTGGGTTAGAAAGAGCGAATGATGGCAAAGTGTTGTTAAATGGCGTTGATGTTTCAAGTTTAAGACGCCAAGAGATGCCATTTCTACGTCGCACAATTGGTATGATTTTTCAAGATCACCAATTACTGATGGATCACACTGTTTATGATAATGTAGCTATTCCATTAATTATTTTAGGTAAACCAGCTGAAGAAATTAAAAGAAGAGTTTCCGCTTCACTGGATAAAGTTGGATTACTTAATAAGATGGAATTTTATCCAATACAGTTATCTGGTGGTGAA
This sequence comes from Gilliamella sp. Occ4-3, assembly GCF_001690675.1. Taxonomy (NCBI): domain Bacteria; kingdom Pseudomonadati; phylum Pseudomonadota; class Gammaproteobacteria; order Orbales; family Orbaceae; genus Gilliamella; species Gilliamella sp. Occ4-3. The sequence goes on along the minus strand of NZ_LZHR01000016.1, from coordinate 30,881 downwards.
CAGCAGCGAGTAGGTATCGCTCGCGCTATTGTTAATCGTCCTAGTGTTTTGCTTGCTGATGAACCCACAGGTAATTTAGATGATAAACTATCAAAAGATATCTTAAAGCTTTTTGAAGAATTTAATCAAGCTGGTGTAACGATTTTGATGGCAACGCATAATATGGGACTGATACGACGCAAGCACCATCGAATATTGCATTTAAATCAGGGACGTTTAGAGATTAAAAATTAATGAGCTTAACTAATATCAAACCTAGTAAATCGAAGAAGAATGAAAATAGCTTTTTCTCTCGCTGGATAAGACAAATCGGTTATGCATGGCGTAACACGTTTAATGACTTTTCTCAGCATATTATTGCTTCATTACTGACCATTTTTGTTATTGCTATTTCAATTACTATACCAACTATCAGCTATTTACTTTGGAAAAACGCTAGTCAAACTGCACAGCAATGGAATCCAACTCCCAGTTTGACTGTTTATATCAATAAAGAATTAACATCAGAACAAACAACTGAATTGATTGCTAAAATTAAATTTTATGATGAAGTTGATCAGGTTGAATATCTTTCCAAAGATGAAACAAAAGAAGAATTCGAAACGTGGTCTGGGTTTAGTGATGCACTCGATTTGCTAGATGAAAATCCATTACCTGCAGTAGCAATTGTTATTCCTAAAAATGAGGCAAAAAAGACAGTTGTGTTACATCGATTACAAAAGGAATTGCTTACCATTGATGGTATTGATGATATAAAATTAGATGATAGTTGGTTTACTCGTTTAACAGCACTAACTGATATGGTTAAATCTATCGTATGGATTATTTCTATATTTATGATTATAGCTGTATCTCTTGTGATTGGTAATAGCATCCGTTTAAATATATTCTCTAGAAAACAGACGATTATGGTTATGCAATTAATTGGGGCAACAGAAGGATTTATTTTGCGTCCTTTTCTTTATAGTGGAATGTTTATTAGTTTTATTAGCGCTATTATAGCGTTAGTGTTATCGGAAATATTTATTTATCAAATAGAGTTAATTATGTTGAATGTTTCTGATACATTTGGAACAATAATCCATATTGAAGGGCTATTATGGGATGAGAGTTTATTGATTGTCCTTATAACAGCTAGTATTGGGTGGCTTTCATCGTTGATTGCGACTAAGAAATACTTAAAAATAGCACAAATTGTCTAGTTATTTTGCTATAAATTGCCAAGATATATATCAATTTAATAAAAGGCTAATATTAAGTAAAACATTTTAAGTATTTTAGCTAAAATAGTGAACTAATTTATAATTCATTGGTCTAATATTGTAATAAACGCTAGTTTAACGTTTTTATTGTTACATATTTAATGTAACGAAATTTATTATTTAAGGGGGAATTAAATGAGTACTGATTTAAAAATGCAAGTAGGTGCTTTAATCCCACAAGGAAATATAGAATCATACCTTCGCATGATTAACACCTATCCAATGTTAACTGCAGAAGAAGAAAAATCATTAGGTGAAAAACTCTATTATCACGATGATGTAGATGCTGCTCGCCAGTTAATTTTATCTCATTTACGATTTGTAGCGCATATTGCCCGTGGTTATTCGGGTTATGGTTTACCACAAGCTGACTTAATTCAAGAAGGTAATATTGGCTTGATGAAAGCAGTACGCCGTTTCAATCCTGAAATGGGTGTTCGTTTGGTCTCATTTGCTGTGCATTGGATAAAAGCTGAGATCCATGAATATGTATTAAAAAATTGGCGTATTGTTAAAGTTGCAACAACAAAGGCGCAAAGAAAGCTATTTTTTAATCTAAGAAAAACTAAACAACGTTTAGGTTGGTTCAGTAATGCAGAAGTGGATATGGTAGCAGATGAATTAGGTGTAAGTCGTAAAGATGTACTTGAAATGGAATCACGTATGTCGGCACAAGATATGTCATTTGATATAGATAGTGATGACGATGATAATTCAATTATTGCACCAGCACTTTACTTAGAAGATAGCAATTCTGATTTCTCAAAATCAATTGAAAATGATAATTGGGAAAATGATGCGACAGATAGGCTACATGATGCATTATTAAAATTAGATGAACGTAGCCAAGATATTATTAAAGCACGTTGGTTAGATTCTGATGAAAGTAAATCAACTTTACAGGTCTTAGCCGATAAATATAGTGTTTCAGCAGAGCGTATCCGACAGCTTGAAAAAAATGCAATGAAAAAGTTAAGAGTTGCTATTGAAGCATAATTTTTTCATTTATAATTTTTTAATTAGTGTTAACTTCCTAAACCTTACTTTTTAAAAAAGTAAGGTTTTTTTTATAACTTAAACTTATGAAATAAGAAAAAAATCATTGTTTATATTTTGACTATTTATTATTTTTTATTTGATACTATGCTGTGTTCGCTTTTTATAAAATAAAAGGATATAAAATAAACACAGATATGATTAAGTTATATTTTCGATTGAGTCAATCTGTAAATATAGTAGTGATTTAATTTTTAAACAGAAAAGAGACCTAAAAAAACAATCAAACCAACATAATTATTATTCATAAATGCGCTAAAACATTTGTTTCTTTCTCGATCTTTTATCAACCATTGTTGGTAAATAAATAATGCTGTAACTAATAATAAAGCAATATAAACTATCAACGATAGTTGGTTGATTAAACTAATCAATAATAAACCAATAACAGAAGCTATCTGTAATAATCCAATGATTAATTTATCATAACGTCCAAATAAGATGGCAGTGGATTTTATACCTATTTTTACATCATCGTTGCGATCAACCATCGCATATTCGGTGTCATAGGAAATTGTCCAACAAATATTAACAAAGAAAAGCAACCAACAGGTTAATGGGAACTGCTCAATAGTTGCTGCATATACCATCGGAATGCTCCAACTAAATGCGATACCTAAGATGATCTGAGGTAAATGGGTATAACGCTTCATAAAAGGATAAATCAGCGCAGTTAATAACGCAAAACAACCTATCAACCATGATAGTTTATTTAAAGTTAGCAATAAGCAAAGAGCAATAAATAATAATACAAATAACGTCCATAATGCATTCTTTTCTGTCAATGCTCCACGAGCCAGTGGGCGATTTTTAGTCCGTTCAACATGTGCATCAAAATGACGATCAGCATAATCATTCACTACGCAACCTGCCGAGCGCATTACAAATACGCCAAGTATAAAAATAATTGTTATGTAAATAGAAGGGTGTCCCGCAAGCCAAATTGCCCAAAGGGTAGGCCAGAGTAAAAGCAATGAGCCAATAGGTCTATCTAATCGCATTAGTTGTAAATAGGCTAGCATTAATATTATTTACCTTGAAAAAGCATAGCATGGATTATACCGATTAAGATAAAAGCTGCAATGTTACAGTATGACAAGTTATAATCTAGCATTAAGTAAAATAATCATTCACCTGAAATAACTTTTTTCAAAAAATAGAAAATACAATTAAAGCATCTGCAAATATTGATCAGCAATCATAGCTAATGCCCGATAAAATGGACTTATCTCATTTTGCTTTAGTCTTTTTAAATAGGTTGAAGACCAGATCAATAAATGTTCATTGATTAACTGTTTTGCTGCTGTATAGTTATTATTTTCAAGCAACATGGCATACGCCATTAGCATTAATCCAAATTGATCTTCGGGTTCGTTCATTCCTGTATTGAGTGTCAAACCATGTTGCTGCAGAAATTGGCGGTAGCATTCTTGTGATTGGCCTAGTAATAAATGTTCTTTATCAAGGTAAAATGATCCCCATGGTGGTGCAGGCATTGTTCCTTGACCTTCAAATAGTAACGAAAATTGATAATTAAGCTCAGAGTCATCGATGTGATTTGCTAATATATTGCACTGTTCAGAAATAATACAAGGATTTAACCATTCGACTAAATCATCAATATGCAATAATGCCTGTATTAATGGTGTAGTAACTTTATTATTTGGTGGATAATAAAAAAAAGTACCAAGTAGTTTTGCTAATGTGATTCTGGTTATGTTATCCAAATAAATATCCTTGAAGGTTTGGTTTTTGCGCCTAAAAACGATCCTAAAAACGATCCTAAAAACAATAAAGAGACAAAAGCTGTTGACCTTTTGTATTAATGATAACCCTCCTTTATGTTTTTAGCCATATCAAACAATGGTTAATGCAACCATATTGTAGAAATTAATCGTATTATTTGCAGTAATTTGAGAAACGGTGGTAATGAATATACATAAAAAAATTAATTTCTTCTCAATTGGTAAGAGATATGGCAATTATATCATTAAGAAAAAATAACTTTCACTAATTTGGTTAGACGCTTTATGGTCAGTTGTCTAACTGCCTTATAAATTTTTATACTTAAACGTAGTGTTACCTGAAACTTTTTTATATTAATATAATTTTTCACCATATTAAACATAAATTAAGCTGTCATTATTTTATTTTTTGACATATGTCAAAGTTTATAAATTCATATCTGTTTATCCCTTTATTTCCATTTGATTAAAGATTATCATTACAGCTAGTAAGGATGTTAATCGCTTCCAATATAATAAATTAAAACGTAATGTCAGCTTTTTAAGGAGTCCATATGCTATTTAACCGTAGGCAGTTCTTTAAGATCTGTGCTGGTGGTATGGCTGGAACAACGGTAGCTACGCTTGGTTTTTCTCCAAATGTAGCGCTTGCTCAAACTCGCCAATATAAATTATTGAAATCAAAAGAAACTCGAAATAATTGTACTTACTGCTCTGTTGGCTGTGGTATGTTGCTATATAGCCGTGGCGATGGGGCTAAAAATGCCGAATCGTCTATTTTCCATGTAGAAGGAGATCCCGATCATCCTGTTAGTCGTGGTTCTCTTTGTCCTAAAGGTGCAGGTGTTCTGGATTATATAAAAAGCGAACAACGAGTTAAATATCCTGAATATCGTGCCCCTGGTTCAGATAAATGGCAACAAATAAGTTGGGATGAAGCCATTGATCGTATTGCTCGTTTAATGAAAGCTGATCGAGATAAAAATTTTGTTGAAAAAAATGCGGAAGGCATAACAGTCAATCGCTGGACAACAACAGGCTGGCTTGTTACTTCAGCGGCTAGTAATGAAACAGGGTGGTTAGCGTTCAAAGTTGCACGTGCATTAGGTATGTTAAGCCTTGAAACCCAAGCTAGAGTTTGTCATGGTCCTTCTGTATCTAGCTTAGCGGCTACTTTTGGTCGCGGCGCTATGACTAACAACTGGAATGATATCAAGAATGCTAATGTTGTTATCGTAATGGGGGGAAATGCAGCTGAAGCTCATCCGGTTGGTTTTAAATGGGCTATAGAAGCAAAAATTAATAATGGCGCTGAACTGATTGCCATTGACCCTCGTTTTCATCGAACAGCCTCGGTGGCTGATTTGTATGTACCTATTCGCTCAGGTTCTGATATTGCTTTTCTACTTGGTATTATCAATTATCTTATTACCAATAACGAAGTTAATTTTGACTACTTAGTTACTCATAGTAATGCAAGCCTAATTGTTCGTGATGATTTTAATTTTGATGAAGTTACAGGGCTATTTAGTGGTTATGAAGCTGATACCAAACAGTATGATCAGACAAGTTGGGCATATCAAAAGGATGACAACGGTTATGCTCTTCGGGATAAAACATTAAGTCATCCCCGTTGTGTATGGAATCTATTAAAACAGCATGTCAAACGTTATACACCCGAAATGGTAAATAAAATAACGGGAAGCCCTATTGAAGGTTTTTTGCATGTTTGTCGCTCACTTGCTAGCACTAGAACTAACGATAGAGCAGCCACATTTTTATATGCATTAGGTTGGACTCAGCATACTTATGGATCACAAATTATCCGTACTGCTGCCATGATTCAGCTTATTTTAGGCAATATTGGCGTAATGGGCGGAGGTATTAACGCACTACGTGGACATTCAAATATTCAAGGCTTAACTGATGTTGGTTTATTATCAAATCGCCTGCCTGCTTATCTTGATTTACCAAAAGACTCTCAAGTTTCACTTACTCAGTACCTAGATGAAAAAACACCAAAACCACTTGGTCCAAGCGAAGTGAATTTTTGGGGGAATTATCCAAAATTCTTTGTCAGCTTTATGAAATCAATGTACGGTGATAAATCGACTAAAGATAACGATTGGGGATTTGATTGGTTACCTAAATGGGATAAAACCTACGATGTTTTAAGATTTAGCAAAATGATGCGTGATGGTCAAGCCAATGGCTTTATTTGTCAGGGCTTTAACCCACTTGCTGCACTTCCCGATAAAAATAGTATTCGCGAAGGTTTGTCTAACTTAAAATTCTTGGTGAGCATTGATCCAATGCCAACAGAAACAGCTGAGTTTTGGAAAAACCATGGCGAATCTAATGATGTAGATTCTAGCAAAATTCAGACCGAAGTATTTAGATTGCCATCAAACTGTTTTGCAGAAGAAAATGGTACAATAGTTAACTCATCTCGCTGGCTACAATGGCACTGGGCAGCAGCAAGACCGCCTTATGAAGCTTTATATGATCCTGAAATTATTGCGCGTATCTTTTTGAGAATAAAAGAGCTGTATGCTGAAGAAGGTGGTGCTTATTACGAGCCAATTGAAAACTTAGTTTGGGATTATAAGGAGCCAGAAGGCCCAGCGGCTGAGGAATTAGCCAAAGATTATAATGGACGAGCACTTGCTGATATAACCGACGAAAATGGCAATGTTATTCTTAAAAAAGGTCAATTACTAAGTGGTTTTTCACAATTAAAAGCAGATGGTACAACCTCATCGGGTATTTGGATATTCTGTGGTTGTTGGACAGAACAAGGTAACCAAATGGCAAGGCGTGATCCAAGCGATCCATCTGGTAAAGGTGTTCATGCTGGTTGGGCATGGTCGTGGCCGATGAATCGACGAGTACTTTATAACCGAGCTTCAACAGATGAAAATGGTAAACCATGGGATCCTAAACGAGTTTTAGTAAAATGGAATGGCTCAAGTTGGGTAGGCAATGATGTACCTGATTTTACAGCAACATTACCACCAAGTAGTGGGGCAGGTGCTTTTATCATGAATAATGATGGTTTAGGTGGGTTATTTTGTTTAAATCGGTTAGTCGATGGGCCATTCCCAGAGCACTATGAACCGTTTGAAACACCTATTAGTAATAATCCATTGCATCCAAATCAAGTCAGCAGCCCTGTAGCTCGCGCATTTAAAGAAGATTTGGCTCGCTTAGGGAATGCTAGCGAATTTCCTTATGTTGGTACCACTTATAGTATCACTGAACATTTCCATTTTTGGACGCAACATGCAAGGCTAGCTTCAATTACTCAACCTGAGCAATTTGTTGAGTTAAGTGAAAATCTTGCCCTTAAAAAAGGAATCAAATTAGGTGATATGGTTAAAATCACTTCACATCGAGGTTATATTAAAGCTAAAGCAGTTGTGACTAAACGTCTTCCAACTTTAACAGTTGATGGTAAAGAGATCGAAACCATTGGAATCCCAATAGTATGGGGATTCACAGGTCAGACAAAGAAAGGTTTTTTGGTTAATGAATTGACGCCACATTTAGGTGATGCAAATTCACAAACACCAGAATATAAATCATTCTTAGTCAATATCGAAAAAGTTACTACAGCGGCATAAGGTGGGAGGATAAATTATGTCATTACAAACTCAAGATATTATACGCCGCTCAGCAACTAATGCTTTAACTCCAGCGCCACGAGCTAGGGACTATCAACAAGAAGTTGCAAAACTTATTGATGTGACCACCTGTATAGGTTGTAAAGCATGTCAGGTTGCTTGTAGTGAATGGAATGACCTTCGAGCAGAAGTTGGCAATACTGTTGGTGTTTATGATAATCCTGCTGATTTAGAGCCAAAAGCATGGACTGTAATGCGGTATTCAGAAGTCGAGATAAATGGAAAATTTGAATGGTTAATTCGTAAAGATGGCTGTATGCACTGTTCTGATCCTGGCTGTTTGAAAGCATGCCCATCAGAAGGTGCTATTATTCAATATGCTAATGGTATTGTTGATTTTCAATCGGAACACTGTATTGGTTGTGGCTACTGTGTAGCAGGTTGTCCGTTCAATATTCCACGAATTAGTAAAGAAGATAATCACTCCTATAAATGTACATTATGTGTTGATCGCGTTGCTGTTGGTCAAGAACCCGCCTGCGTTAAAACTTGTCCTACTGGCGCTATACACTTTGGTACTAAACAAGATATGATTCGCCATGCTGAACACAGAATTATAGATTTGAAAAAACGTGGTTTTGAACATGCTGGTCTTTATAACCCGCAAGGGGTTGGGGGAACACATGTTATGTATGTTCTTCATCATGCAGATCAGCCAGAATTGTATCACGGCTTACCAAAAGACCCTAAAATTAGTGAAATTGTTAGATTTTGGAAGGGTATTTGGAAACCGTTATCTGCAGCTGCATTTGTGGCAACTTTTGGCGGTTTGCTGTTCCATTACATGGGTGTTGGTGCAATTGAAGTTGATGAAGAAGACATTGAAGAAGAAAAAGAAGCAGATAAACAAGCTCGAAAGCGTTTAGGTTTGCCTGTTTTAGAACAGAAAATTGACTCTAATTCATCACAACTGGAGAATCATCATGGATAAGAAAAGCATGATATTAAGAACACCACTTATTGTTCGCTTCTGTCATTGGTGTATGGTCTGTCTGTTTATCTTGACTGCGCTATCTGGCTTATCTTTATTTTTTCCATCTATAAAACTGTTTGGATTATTTCTTGGTACGCCACAATTAGTAAGAGCATTGCATCCATTTTTAGGGTGCATTGTTTTTGTTTTACTCATGTTTATGTTTATAAAACTTGCTCACCATAATATTCCAAATAAAAATGATCTTTTATGGATTAAAAACTTTAAACATGTCATTTTGGGCAAAGAAAGAGGCATTCCAATAGGCAAATATAATGTAGGACAAAAGTTTTTATTTTGGTGCATTATGGGGTTAATTTTAGTTTTATTTGTTACAGGCCTCATCATGTGGCGCCGTTATTTTGCGGATAATTTTTCTGTTCCAGTTGTCCGTATTGCGATATTTTTTCATTCTCTTGCTGCAATTGGCTTAATCCTGCTTGCAATTGGTCATGCTTATATGGCAATTTGGGTTAAAGGTTCCATTAAAGGGATGATAACTGGCTATGTTTCGCGTGCTTGGGCACAAAAAAATCATTCAACTTGGTATGAAGAAGAAATGGAAAAGATCTATCAAAATGAACTAAAGTTAAAGGCTAAATCTGAAGAAGAATCTACAGATATTAAGCATAAACCAGCATAGTAACTTGCCTGCATCTATAATGGTATTTTCCGCTGATAGTAACTATCAGCGGTGTCATTTTAATAGTAAAAAAATAAAAAGCAGTGATGAATAAAATCACAATCAATGAGCATTTATAATGAGTATAAAAATTATCCCCCAAGAACAACTTGAACAACAAGCTACAAACTCAGTTATTAGACAAATCCCGTTACTATTTTATCCATCACCTAAAACACTTTATGCTCATCGAGCAGAACGTTTAAAAACTCTTGCAAACAATAATCCAATTAGTGATTATTTGAATTTTTGTGCAATTATAGCTGAACAACAAGCCAATTTAGTTAAACATAAGCCTATAGATATTGATGTATCGTGTTTATTAAATAGCGAATATTCTCCACTTAGTTTAGATAATTTACCTCTTAAAGATACTTGGCAAGATTACTTTACTTCATTACTCGACTCATTTTCTGATACCACGCAGCAAATCGCTATAGTCATTGAACAGCTTAAAAAAAATAGCACTTTAGAATTACAAAATAAAGCATTACATTTGCTTAAAGGAGAATTTGATAAAGTTGATGGTAATGAAGCAATATTTATTTGGTCATCATTATCTGTTTATTATTGCCAACTGGCTAGTCAAATTAAAAGTAAAGCTATCGCAGAAAATACAGATAAACTCTGGTTATGTCCAGTTTGTAATAGTATGCCTACTGCTAGCATTATTCAATTAGGCGGTAACAACGGATTACGCTATTTACATTGTAGTTTATGTGAAAGTGAATGGTATGTACCTAGAATTAAATGTACCTGTTGCGATAATATGAAGGACATACAATACCTCTCCTTAGAAAAAGAACTCGCTGCAATTAAAACCGAGTGTTGTGATGCTTGCCATAGCTATTTAAAAATATTTGATCAAGATAAAGATCCTCATATTGAAGTCATCGCGGATGATATTGCTTCGCTGATATTAGATATCAAAACCGAAGAAGAAGGGTTTGCTAAAAGTGGGATAAATCCTTTTATATTTGCTCAATAAAAAACAAAGATACTGATAATATAGTTTTATAGGCATTATATCGAATATGAAATAATTCATTCAAAGCTCATTAATTATTTAACTATTTTGCAATAACGATTATTTTGTAACATGATCATCAATTAAATAAAATACAACTTCACATTTTTGATTAATAAAGCTAGAATTAAACTAATGTACTAGTTTGAGAGTTTAATTCATGAAACGTTTTATTTTATTGGTAACAATATTATTGCTTACACCTTTTTTAAGTTTTGCAGATACAATTAAAAATGTGGCGATTACGGCAATTGTTGAGCATCCTTCATTAGATCAAATCCGTGATGGTGTTAAAGATGAATTGGCAGACAGCGGTTATACGTTAAACAAGAATTTAACTGTCCAATACAAAAGTGCACAAGGAAGTAGCGCTACTGCCGCTCAAATTGCAAGGCAATTTGTAGCAGCAAAACCTGATGTTATTGTGGCAATTGCGACACCAAGTGCACAGGCAGCAGCTGCAGCGACCAAACAAATTCCTATTGTATTTGCTGGAATTACCGATCCTATCGCCGCTAAATTAATTAAAGATTGGCAACCTGCTGGCACAAACATTACTGGTGTATCAGATTATCAAGAAATTGGTCCACAAATTGAATTTATGAAAAAAATTGTACCTAATGTTAAATCAGTAGGATATATTTATAGTCCAAGTGAAATTAATTCAACCGTGGTATTAAAAAATCTACAAACTCTTTTATCTCAACAAAATATTAATTTTATTGCGGTACCTGCTCAACGAACTGCTGATATTTCAACTGCTGCCAATACATTAAAAGGTAAAGTAGACTTAATTTACACGACAACCGATAACAATGTTGTTTCAGCCTATGAGTCATTAGTCAAATTTGCAAATGAAAATAAAATTCCTCTTTTAGCATCGTTCCCTGATGCGATTGAACGAGGAGCCGTTGCTGCATACGGCATGAGCTACTATGATGTAGGACGCCAATCAGGTAAGCTTGTTGTGCGTATATTAAAAGGTGAAAAACCAGGAAGTATAACTCCAGAAATAGGGAAAGCATTACGCCTTGTTGTTAATACTGATGCAGCTAAAAAACAAGGGGTTGCTTTGCCTCCTGAGGTAATTCAATCTGCTGACAAAGTCATAGGAAAATAATCAAGCCCTACTTCACTAAAATTAATTAACAATTTTGCTCACTTAGTAGTTAGGTGAGCAAAAAATATAACCTACAGTAATCCAATAACTGGATTAACATCAAATCACCGACAATGTGTAATAAAAAATTTACACTCATAGCTGTTTTTATACTAGAAAATTATCTTTTTTTGTTTTATAGTAACTTAATATTTAGCTTGATTGTAAAAAAAACATTACAGGAGTGCTCTATGCGTAATTCTATCATTAAACTTTGTATGTTACTTAGTTTATCGTTAGCAACATTTTATTCTTTCGCTGAGTCTAAAACCGAACAAAAATTTGTTGCCATTACAGCAATTGTTGAACATCCCGCATTAGATAATGTGCGTAAAGGTGTTGAGGATGAGTTAAAAGATAGCGGTTATATTGCTGGAAAAAATTTAAAGTTACAATTTTTAAGCGCACAAGGTAGTAGTGCAAATGCAGCCCAAATTGCTAAACAATTTGTAGCAAATAAACCAGATGTTATTGTAGGAATTGCCACGCCAAGTTCGCAAGCATTAGTTGCTACAACAAAACTTATTCCTATTGTTTTCACTGCCGTTACCGATCCCGTAGCAGCAAAATTAACCCCGAGTTGGGATGCATCAAAAACAAACGTAACAGGTGTATCTGACGCCTTATCACTAGATTCTCAAATCGATATGATGTTAAAAATAAAACCTGAGGCTAAAAACATTGGTTATGTTTATAGTCCTAGCGAAGTTAACTCAACAATCATACTAAAACAATTACAAAATGAGCTAGAAAAACGAGGTATGAAAATTATTGCCGCTCCTGCGCAACGCACTTCTGATATATCTACCGCAGCTAGAAGTTTAAAAGGTAAGGTCGATATGATTTATACTACTACCGATAATAATGTGGTTTCTGCTTATGAAGCTTTAGCAAAAGTGGCTAATGAAAGTAAAATTCCTCTTATTGCATCCAACCCAGAATCGGCAGAACGTGGTGCTATTGCCGCTTTAGGCATGAGTTATTATGATCTTGGTCGCCAAGCTGGTAAAATTGTTATCCGTATACTTAACGGCGAAAATCCTGGTGATATTCCACCACAAGTGGGTAATGTTACTCAATTAACAATTAATAAAAAAGCGGCCGAACGCCAAAGTGTTATATTATCTGAAAATGTATTAAAATCAGCTACCAAAATTGTTGAAAAATAATTTTTACTTTTTTTATAACTAAGCCGCCAACTTTGGCGGTTAACTTTTATGGATTTTTTTCATGTCTTCTGAATTTTTATTAGGCTCAATTGGAATTGGGCTTATTTATGCGTTGGTGAGTTTGGGTGTATTTATTTCGTTTCGTTTACTTGATTTCCCAGATCTTACTGCTGATGCAAGTTTTCCTCTTGGTGGAGCGATATGTGGATTATGCATTTATATCGGTATCGATCCATGGATTGCAACGTTATTAGGTATGTTTGCTGGCTGTCTTGCTGGAGCAATGACAGGAATACTGTATGTTAAACTCAATATTCTTCAATTATTATCAAGTATTATTGTAATGATAGGACTCTACTCTATCAATTTAAGAATATTAGGTGTTGGTCCGTATATTATGGATGAAACATCAAGAATGGCAGGATCCCCTAATCTTTCTTTACTTGATGCCAAAACTATATTTTCACCATTTATTTCTGAAGATTACAGCAACCAATATATTGTACAACCTCTCATGGCACTAGGATTTGTCATTGTGTTTTGGGCTTTACTCAATGCGTTTTTAAATACCCAAATGGGATTGGCTTTAAGAGCAACTGGCACCAACCAACGAATGGCAAAATCGCAAGGTATTCCAACTGGAAGAGTCACAATTCTTGGTATGGCTATATCAAATGGTTTAATTGCTCTCGGTGGTTCATTATTTGTACAAACACAAGGTGGGGCTGATATCACCATTGGTGTTGGCACAATTGTAATTGGCCTTGCATCAATTATTATTGGCGAAAGCTTATTCCCCGCTAAACGAATTTGGGCTGTGATGCTAGCAGTTATTGTTGGTTCTATTTTATATCGTTTATTTATTGCATTTGCACTTAGTAATGAGTTTTTACAAGAAATCGGTGTTGGAACAGAAGATTTAAATCTAATTACGGCGATACTAGTTGTGCTAGCTCTTGTTGTGCCTAAGCAATTTAAAAAACACGCAAAAATAAGAGGTAAGTAAGCATGATTAAAGTTGAACAATTACAATTAACTTTTAATCAGGGTACACCAATTGAAAATCATGTATTACGAGGACTAAACCTGAATATTAGTGAAGGTGAATTTGTTACCATAATTGGTAGTAACGGAGCAGGTAAAAGTTCTTTATTGAATGTGATTAGTGGTGATTTACTTCCTGATTCAGGAAAAATTGCTATTAATGGTAAAAATGTCACTCGCTGGCCAGCATGGAAGCGGGCGGGTATGGTTGCTCGAGTATTTCAAGATCCAATGGTTGGCACATGTGAAAACTTAACTATTGAAGAAAATCTCGCTATAGCTTATAACCGAGGATATCGTTTTACCTTATCTTCAGCTCTTAATAGCAATATCAGATCAATATTTAAAGAAAAACTTGCTACTTTAAATTTAGGTCTTGAAAATCGATTATCGGATATGATGGGATTACTCTCTGGAGGTCAAAGGCAAGCTATTAGTTTGTTAATGTCAACTTTACAGCCATCTAAAATATTATTGCTTGATGAACATACCGCAGCGCTTGATCCTAAAACTGCACAATTTGTTTTAGAGCTAACCAATGAAATTGTTTCAAAAAACCAATTAACAACAATGATGGTGACTCATTCTATGAAACAAGCCTTAGAATATGGCACCCGAACGGTAATGCTTCATCAAGGACAAGTTGTGCTTGATGTATCTGGAGAACAACGAGCTAAATTAACTGTAACGGATTTATTAGATATGTTTGAAAGAACACGTGGTGAAAAAGTTACCGATGATGCATTACTTTTAGGTTAACAATAAATCAAAAAGCAATATTTCTATCAAAAATATTGCTTTTCCAAACTTATTGATGCAAATTTTATTCTGGTCATATCTTGCTATTCATAGAGCCATTATATTTACTTGTTAATACAAATTGTAATAAAGCTACTGATGTTTACGTATAAAATATTCTATAACATCAAAGAAATAATATTAAGTTAACAATCATTTAATCTTAAAACAAATTCAAAAATTCTAATTGGCTATTTTAATAACACATTTTTAATTTTTGTCGAACTGCCATTAAAGCAAACCCTAATAAATTTTTACCTTGCCATGTCAATGGGTTATCTATATTCGGAGCATCTTGAGCTAAACCAATTCCCCAAATTTTATCAGTGGGACTAGCTTCAACTAAAACTCTTTGTTGAGTGGATAATAAAAAATCAGCTAATTGTCGATTTTGAGAAAATTTTGCGAAGTTACCCTCTATAACAATAGATAAACATTGTTCATCCCATATTTTTTCAACAAATCCTCTGACTTGGCGTCCCAATGATTTAGCAAGGCCTGGATTGTTAGCTTTAAGGATCTCTTGTAATATTTCTTTATCCTCAAATAATCTTGCTTTTGCTGCCATCATATAATGTTCAGCTGTAGCATAATAAATATCATTAACAGTAAATCCGCTAGGGTACCATTGGCTAAAGCAAGATTTTGTAATTATAGACGAAGGCTCTCTTTGGTTATGTCCCCAAAAATATACATATTTAAATCTTTCTCCTGTTTTATAACGTTGGCATAACTCATCAATATCTACAATTTTTAGAAAAACATCGGGTTGATTATATTTCATAGTTAAAATAGTCCTTTAAAAATTCATAAGATATTTTTTCCGAAATCGCTTTATGTAGGAGTATTGTATTATAGATGATTTAATTAAACTTTTTCTGAAAAAAATTTACAAAAAAAGACGATTATTTTTATAACGCTCTTTTATTTTTTTTAAAAAAGATTATCTTATTAAGAATTCAAGTCAACATCTCTTTAATTACAAACAATGAAATTATATGGTCTTTCTGGTACAAAAATTAGCTGTGCATTTATATCTGCATGTATAAGTACCCCTTACAACACAACTCGTTTTATCAAAGATTTAATAGCTGGAATAACTGTTGGGATTATTGCTATACCACTAGCAATGGCACTAGCTATTGCTAGTGGTGTACCACCACAGCATGGTCTATACACAGCAATTATAGGTGGTTTTATCATTGCATTAACGGGTGGTTCAAGGTTTAGTGTTTCTGGACCTACAGCAGCATTTGTAGTTATTTTATACCCTGTATCATTACAATACGGATTATCTGGACTACTAATTGCAACATTGCTATCCGGTATATTTCTTGTATTAATGGGATTAATTCGATTAGGTAGATTAATCGAATATATTCCTTTACCCGTTGTATTAGGTTTCACATCGGGTATTGCCATAACTATAGCAACCATGCAAATTAAAGATTTTTTTGGTTTAACACTTGAGCATATGCCAGAAAGTTATATTGGTAAAGTTACGGAACTAGCTAAAACACTACCAACCATTAATATTGCTGACACTTTAGTCGGTGTAGTAACACTGATTGTGTTAATAGTATGGCCAAAACTTAGACTTAAAATATCAGGACACCTACCAGCTCTAATTGCTGGTATTGCTGTCATGTTTATTTTTAATCAATTTGGCTATCAAATTGAAACAATTGGTTCACGATTTACCTATACACTAGCTGATAATACGATAGGTCATGGCATACCCTCTGTTCTACCAGAGTTTATTTTACCTTGGCAGCACGCTGATTTTACTTGGGATTGGTCAACATTTACTGCCTTACTGCCAATTTCACTGACCATGGCAATGTTATGCGCAATTGAGTCATTACTCTGTGCTGTGGTATTAGATGAAATGACACACACTAAACACCACTCAAATAGTGAACTCATTGGCCAAGGTTTAGGTAATATTATTGCACCATTTTTTGGTGGCATTTCAGCAACAGCGGCTATTGCACGTTCAGCGGCAAATGTCAAAGCAGGTGCAACCTCGCCTATTGCAGCCGTTTTGCATTCTTTAGTTGTTTTACTTGCTCTTATTTGCTTCGCACCAGCATTATCATTTATCCCACTTTCTGCTATGGCGGCATTATTACTTATCGTGGCATGGAATATGAGTGCAGTTCAACGCGTCATTTATATTATCAAATGTGCTCCTAAAGATGATATCTTGATTATGCTTATTTGCATGTCGTTAACAGTGCTATTTGATATGGTGATTGCAATTACACTTGGGATTATACTTGCTTCAATCCTATTTATGCGCCGTATCGCCCGCATGACTCGCTTAGTTGAACTTAATCGCAGTAACGATAAAACCTTAGTGCTACGTATTAACGGGCCACTATTTTTTGCTGCCGCTGAACGTACATTTTTAGAAATCTATCAAAAGATTAATGGATATGAACACATAGTGCTACAATGGGATGCGGTACCTATTCTTGATGCTGGTGGGCTCAATGCTTTAATTCATTTTATTGATGAACTACCTGAACAAGTTGATCTATCAATTTGTGAGTTACAGTTTCAACCATTAAAAACATTAGCTCGCGCAAAAATTGTTCCAATTTCTAACAAACTAATGTTCTATTCAACGCTAGAAGAAGCACTGAAAGATAAAGATTAATTCTAAAATTAGATTTATTATATTAACTAATTTATATGCACAGTAACAGTTTGAACAGAAACTAATTACTGTGCAATAAATTGTACCTTCACTACCTTTCTTTTCATTTACTAAATCACCATTGACAAACTATAAGTCTTAAAAAGTGATTTTAATTTGAAATCCAAAATTAACTTATAAAAATAGGTAAATAACATGATATCTAACGAAAACAAAGTCTACAATCTTAAAGAAAAATCAAGCTGGTTTATTTTAGTTGGTGTTATTTTAATTATATTGGGGGGCTTAGCATTAGGTTATCAGTTCATGGCAACCGTCTTTTCTGTTTATTTTATTGGTTCATTAATTTTAATTGCAGGTATTGCCCAAGCGCTACATTCATTTCGTATTAAAGATTTTGGTCAGTCAGCATTATGGGCAGTAATGGGAATTTTATACATTTTTATTGGTCTAATGTCATTTTTCCAACCTGTTGCGGTTTCATCAGCCTTAACATTGGTGATTTCATTCTTGCTAATTATGAGCGGCTTTACACAAATATTTGCGGCTATGAATAACCGCAATTTACCTCGTTGGGGATGGGTTTTAACTTCAGGGATTATTACATTAATTTTAGGATTTATGATTATTGCAGGTTGGCCATATGACAGTCTTTGGGTATTAGGTATGTTTCTAGGTATTGACCTTATTTTCCAAGGTTGGGCATATGTAGC
The DNA here is from genome assembly GCF_001690675.1 of Gilliamella sp. Occ4-3. Taxonomy (NCBI): domain Bacteria; kingdom Pseudomonadati; phylum Pseudomonadota; class Gammaproteobacteria; order Orbales; family Orbaceae; genus Gilliamella; species Gilliamella sp. Occ4-3. The sequence continues at coordinate 12,908 of NZ_LZHR01000016.1, read as the reverse complement.
TATTGGTTTTGCATTAAAAAAATAGATGTTAAATAACATATTCGTTGCTCACAATCTAGCAATGACTTTCAAGAAGGTTACCACTAATTGTGAGCAGCAAGTAATTACAGTAATGACTCGAACACAAATACAACTTATTTAATTTTTGTTATACATGAATTAAGCTGATTATTTATAGATTTTGTTAGTTTTTGCCTTAACTTCTTGCATTGTCTGTAAAATCCGATGATAGTTATCAAGCCTTGATGGTGCAATTTTACCGTCTTGTACTGCTTTTTGTAGTAAACAACCTGGCGTATCAAAGTGATTACAATCGCGAAAGTGGCAACCGCCTAAATAATTATCAAATTCTTTAAAACCACTAATCACTTGTTCAGGCTCTAAGTGCCATAAACCGAATTCGCGGATCCCTGGTGAGTCAATAATATCTCCACCATTTGGTAAGTGGTAAAGCCGAGAGGAAGTAGTTGTATGTTGACCAAGTCCGGATATTTCTGAAATACCTCCAGTCATAACTGATTGTGATTGATGAGGTAACAGTAAATTAATAATACTTGATTTTCCCACACCAGACTGCCCAACTAAAATGGAAATCTTACCTTGCAAAACTTCTTGTAATACAGCAATGCCTTGTTGATTTTGACATGAGACATACAAAACTTGATAACCGATATGAGTATAAATCGTCAACTTTTTTTCAACTTCAGTGCGTTGATCATCATTAAGTAAATCAATTTTGTTTAAAACAATAATAGGTTTTATATCCGTGCATTCACAAGCAACTAAATAACGATCGATAATATTTAGTGATAATTCTGGCAAGACAGCCGAAATAATCACGATTTGATCAACATTTGCGGCAACGGGTTTAACGCCATCATAAAAATCAGGCCGGACAAGTTCAGAATGTCTCGGGTGAACCGCTTCAATAATACCATTGGTGTTTGGCTCTACACTTTCGCGCCATACTACTTTATCACCAGTGACTATCGAAGGTAACGTGCGACGAATACTACAACGATAAATAAGACCTGCACTATCTTCAACATCAGCAGACTTACCAAAACGACTTATTACTACACCGTCACGAGGTGACGAAAAATTTGCTAGACTCTCATCTTGCTTTATTGCTAATCGTTGCTGATGTTTTGCTGCTACACGTCTTTTTTGATTATTGGATAGTTTATTTTTTGCCATAGTACTCATTTTTTACTAAAACAGATTGTCAGTTATGCTACACTACTCAGTATCAAAAAGAAAATCTCTATAGCAAATTATGAACAAACAATCTCAAATTAATAGTAACAATCTTATTTGGATAGATCTTGAAATGACTGGACTCAATCCAATAACTGATCGCATTATTGAGATCGCAACCATTGTTACCGATTCTAACTTAAATATTCTTGCTGAAGGACCTGTGATTGCAGTTCATCAATCTGATGAGCAATTAGCATTAATGGATGAGTGGAACCAAAACACCCATGGCAAATCAGGACTTATTGAGCGTGTTCGCAAAAGTACTATTAGTGAACAACAGGCCGAGCAACAAACCATCGAATTTTTAAAACAATGGGTACCAGAAAACAGCTCTCCAATTTGTGGTAATACTATTGGGCAAGATCGTCGTTTTTTATTTAACTATATGCCTAATTTAGAAAGTTATTTTCATTATCGCTATTTAGATGTCAGCACAATTAAAGAATTAGCTAAACGTTGGAAACCTGAAATACTAAAAGGGATTAGCAAACAGAGTTCTCATCAAGCTCTTGATGATATTCGTGACTCAATTGCTGAACTTGTTTATTATCGTGAACACTTTTTTGATCTAACCAACTTATAATTAGTATGCAAATTTTATATACTTTTTTATTATATTTGATTCAACCACTGGTTTGGCTAAGACTGCTTTGGCGTAGTCGTAAAGCACCAGCTTATCGAAAGCGTTGGCTTGAACGCTATGGTTTTTGCAAAAATAAAGTTAAATCTAACGGTATTTTAGTGCATGCCGTATCGGTGGGTGAAACGATAGCAGCCATCCCACTAATCAAAGCACTTAAACAACAGTATCCTAGTTTACCTATCACAGTTACCACCATGACGCCAACAGGCTCAGAGCAAGTTAAGTCATTACTTGGTGATAGCGTCAGCCATGTATATTTACCTTATGATTTGCCCTGCGCGATAAATCGTTTTTTAAATACGGTTAAGCCCAAATTAGTGATCATTATGGAAACTGAGCTTTGGCCTAATTTTATCTGTCAGTGTTATAAACGAAATATTCAGCTAATTATTGCCAATGCCAGATTATCAGAACGTTCAGCTAATCGATACAGTAAACTAGGGCGATCCATTAGCAATTTACTATCAAAAATTAGTGCAATTGCCGCACAAAATAAGCAAGATGGGGAACGTTTTATTTCACTGGGTTTACCTCGTGATCGCTTAACAATAACCGGTAGTATTAAATTTGATATTGATTTAACAGATCAACAACAGCAAAAAATCAAAACGCTAAAACAGCGGTGGCAATTAGACCGCCCTATCTTTATTGCCGCAAGTACACATAATGGAGAAGATGAAATCATCTTATCTGCCTTTAAGCGGTTATTACAAAAATATCCCAATTTATTATTGATTATTGTCCCCCGCCACCCAGAACGCTTTAAAACCGTCGAAAAATTAATTAATGATTGCGGATTAAATTATATAAACCGCAGTAGCGGCCAAATTCCTGCTAAACAAACCCAAGTCATTTTGGGTGATACGATGGGAGAATTAATAGAACTTTATGGTATTGCCGATATCGCCTTCGTTGGTGGCAGTTTAGTGAAACATGGAGGGCATAATCCATTAGAACCCGCACTTCACCACATCCCAATCATTAGTGGCGAACATTTTTTCAATTTTAAAGTGATTTGTGAGCAACTTATTTCAGCTGATGGCATGATCATTTGTGCTAGCACAGCCGATTCCCTTTATTCAGCGATTAATGGGCTTTTAGAAAATAAAACGCGTAGTCAACAAATTGGCGAACAAGCGTATCAAGTATTAAAACAAAATCAAGGCGCACTACATAGGCTTTTTAACATTATCAACTATTATCTTTGCTCAAAATAAGGATTACTTGTGAATAAAAAACAAGGGTTATTGCTTATTAATCTAGGTACACCAAACGCGGCAACACCAGATGCAATAAAACGGTATTTAACCGAGTTCTTACTCGATCGCCATGTCGTTGATTTACCGAAACTGTTTTGGTATCCGATTTTAAAGTACCTTGTAATACCTAAGCGAGTGCCTTATATTATTCATCATTACCAAAAAATTTGGATAAATGGCTCATCACCTTTACTTCATTACAGCCAATTATTATGTGATAAATTACAACACCACTTACCAAATATTCAATGTGAATTAGCCATGACCTATGGTGAACCCAATATTCAATCTGCATTGAACAAGCTTCAATCATGTTCAAAAATTACGGTATTGCCACTTTTCCCACAATACTCAACGACCACAACACTCGCTGTACTTGATAAACTTAAACAAGTTATAGCAACCGACAAAATCATAAATAGTATTGACTATATTCGTGATTATGCCGATCATCCAAGCTATATCAATGCACTTTATTTACAAATTAAGCAAGCATTTCAATGCCAAGGCGAGCCTGAAGTGCTTATACTTTCTTATCATGGTATTCCTGAGCGTTATATTTACAAACGAAAAGAGGATTATATTCAACGTTGTGAAATGACCACACAGTTATTAATCGAAAAATGCCGAACAAATAACATAAATATACCAATTCAAATGGCTTATCAATCGAAATTTGGAAAAGGCAAATGGGTTACACCAAGTACCAGCGATACACTACAAACATTAGCAAAAAGTGGTGTTAACAATGTGCACGTCATCTGTCCCGGATTTTCGGTAGATTGTATTGAAACTATTTACGAAATTGACGAAGAAAATCGAGAAATCTTTTTAAATGCAGGTGGAAAATCATTTTATTATATTCCCACATTAAATGACACAGACTTACAAATTAATTTAATCATGGCATTAATCAACCAAACTCAGCCACCTATACTTAATAATTTATACTGAAACACATAGTTACCTGAAACTTTTTGACAAAAATGATACGACTTAAAAATTACACTAAATAGGTAAATGTTGATTTTTAAACGAATGAAATTTTAAATTAACGAATATTAGTGCTAACTATCTATCACCTAAGTAATCTATGGCGTATGATAAGGCATTATTTTATAATTCAGTATCTGAGCACTGAGGAGAAAATTAAGTGAAAATAATCATCATTGGCGCTCAAGCTGCAGGCGCAAGTGCTGCTGCAAAGGCTAAAAGAATGAACCCTGAGGCAACCATCCGTATTTATGAAAAATCAGATATTGTTTCGTTTGGTGCTTGCGGTTTACCTTATTTTATTGGTAACCACTTTACTGACGCCAACGAAATGATATCCCGAACGCCTGAGCAATTTCAAAAAGATAATATTGAAATAAAAACTTTACATGAAGTCATTGCTATTGATACTAATCAAAAAAAATTAACTGTTAAAGATCTCAATACTGGCAATTGCTTTGATGATAGCTATGACAAGTTACTACTTGCAGTTGGTGCAAGTCCCATCATTCCCCCTTTTGAAAATAGCCAACTAAAAAATATCTTCACATTACGCAACCTGCATGACGGGTTAGCTATCAAACAGACATTATCCAACTCAAATATCAAAAATTTGATTGTTATCGGTGCTGGCTATATTGGGCTTGAAATAGCTGAATCGCTTGTTGCTTTACAAAAAAACGTCAAATTGATTCAATTGGATGACAGAATTCTTATCGATGCATTTGATAGGCAAGTTACTGAACTAATTGAAGAAAATATTAAACAACATTGTGATCTACATTTGCAAGAGCGAGTACTTGGCTTTGAAGGATCACACAATGTCACACATGTAATTACTGATAAATCACGATATCCAGCCGATGTTGTCATTATTGCAACCGGTGTTAAGCCAAACAATGATATCTATAAAAACCTTGGTATCAAGACACTTGCAAATGGTGCCATAATCACCAACAGCTTTGGACAAACTAATATGGCAGATATTTATGCTGCTGGAGATTGTGTTGCCCTTCACCATAGAGTTAGTCATTCAATGGTATATATTCCACTTGCTACAGGGGCGAACAAGCTAGGCAAAATTGTAGGCGAAAATTTAGGTGGCGGAAATTGTGAATATCCTGGCACTATTGGTACCTCAGCCTTAAAAGTCTTTGATATTGAAGCAGGACGAACAGGTTTAACTGAAAGCGAAGCCGAAAAAGCTGGAATTCCTTATAAAACTGTCATAGTTAAAGATAAAAATCACAGCAACTATGTTGCCGGTCAAACAAGTGTAACAGCAAAACTTATCTATCATGCCGACACTCGAGTGATTTTAGGTGGTCAAATAGCTGGAGGACGAGGTGCGGCATTAAGGGTCAACACCCTTGCAACCGCAATATGGACGAATTTGAAAATTGATGAATTAGCCATGATAGATTTTCTTTATGCTCCACCATTTTCCAGACCATGGGATATTTTAAATATTGCAGGCTCAATTGCAAAATAAGATAGGTATTAATAAACCTATCAATAAATATTTTACTAGATAATTAAATTTATTATTAAAGGGTGAGGATTAAATATGCCAGATGCTATTTTTCAAGGAGTCTTTTTTGAAAAGTTCTTATCTATTACTCATTACCAGACATTAATTGGTATTGGGTTACTGCTCATCTGTTTTTTTGCAGTAATGAGGCCATTACAAAAGCAAAAGGTTAATTTTTCAATACGTATGTTAGTTGGATTAATCCTTGGTGCCGTGCTTGGTTTAAGTATTCAAGCTGTAGCAGGATTTCCTGACACATCAACAATCTGGATGCAAGAAACCGCAACTTGGTATGGACTATTTGGTCGAGCATTTATTGCTTTTATCCGAATGTTAGTGATACCACTCATATTTGTATCTATTGTTAAAGTAATTATTGATTTCTCTGGTAAAAAAAATCTACCCCAAATCGCATTCAGAGGAATTTTTTGGTTACTGTTTACAACAGCAATTGCCTGTATTGTTGGTATTTTGTTAGCTAATCTATTTGCATTAGGTGAAATAAGCTCAAGTTCTGTACATCAAGCTCAGGCAAAACAATACACTAATATTATTGATACCTTTATAAATCTAATTCCAAGCAATATTATTGCATCAATGGTAAACGAAAATATTGTTGGATTGGTCATTTTCTCTGCCTTAATGGGGATTGCCGCCAACAGAATGGAAAAGAAAAACTCACAACCGATTGCCCTATTTAAAACGTTTATTGAAGCACTTTATAAGATCATCATGTCGATTGCGATGACAGTCATAAAATACATGCCTTATGCAGTAATTGCTTTACTTGCTCGCACCATCATTTCTAACGGAATACCCGCAATTATTCAGGTTTCAAGTTTTGTTGCTGCGATCTACATCGCCACATTGATTATGTTGATTGTACATGTTGCCATTATTGTGATTCATGGTATTTCACCAATCATGTTTATAAAAAAAGCGCTAGGAACATGGTTATTAGCCTTTACAAGTCGCTCCTCTGTCGGTTCATTACCAATGACTATTTCAACACTAACCGTCCGAATGGGTGTTAATACAGGTACCGCAAATTTAGTTGGCTCTCTAGGTAGTACCATGGGAATGAATGGATGTGCCGGTTTCTTTCCTGCTTTACTTGCTGTTATGGTAGCTCATATGGTTGGCATTGATACTAATATCCAATTTTATATTATGCTTGTCATTGTAGTGGTTATTGGTTCAATTGGTATAGCTGGAATTCCTGGCACGGCAACAGTTGCCGCAACCGTCGTTTTATCAGGTATGGGCATGGCCGAATACTTCCCATTAATTGGTATGGTTTTAGCTGTTGATCCAATTATTGATATGGCAAGAACTTTAGCTAATGTATCTGGCGCTATGACAGCCGCTGTCGCAACCGATAAAGAAATTGGTCTTATGAATATGGCAGTGTACAACGACCCCGATATCACTCTTGAAAACGATCAGCCAGAAGCTTAACTGTAATGGCTGTTGTTATGAGTGAAATAGAACAACAAATTTCAAGATAATAATCAAATTTTTGTTTTGCTATTATTGGTGTTGAACGATTTTTTTGGGGAAACAGATTTTCTGAATATTGGTTTGAATTTGATGCTAAATTTTTTGCCTATGATATTTGTCCCGCTATGATTTGTATTTATGTCATAGCGGTAACTTCTGCCTTTTTTTTGTGAGGATCACTACATATAAATCAATTTAAAGGCAGTTATTTTTTTAATTTATGCGAACCGATAAGAGCCAAAATTAAATGTATAGAATCTTGATAAGTTCGGTAGTTTTAATTTTGGATATAGCATAAGTGCATAGATTAATAATAGCGGTAAATTAGAATGTAGTTTACGTGATTGTATTTGTATAGATGCCGTAATTTGGTAAAACAAGCAGGTAAACTTATAAAAGTTAATAATGCAACAATCGAAAGAATAAAAAATTAAGATTTAAAGATAGGTATATTGACATGCGGTGTTGTAGGAATGTTTTTTTCTCTAAAATCGTTCAGGTTGGTTATTGATTTTATTGAATTTTTTGGTAAATCAAATGGTAATAGAAAATTTTGGGGATCGGTGAGGTTTCAAACATTTTATCTATTAGTGAGTAGAATAGCTACAATAGCTACTTCCAATTTAGGGGATTAGCCGATAAACTGCACCGAAAAAGCCAAAACGTCCGCTCCTAAGTCTAATTCTAAAAAACATAACTATTTGACTTAAATTAAGAGCAAAAAACATTAATAAAATAAATGAACTATATAAAAGGTTTTTATAAAACAATAATTATTTTAACCGCACCGAAAGGTTTGAATATTGCTTTTTTTCCCAACGTCGGTATTTATCCAACAACTGAGTAAGACTAAAATTTATTTTGCACCCATATAATTTAACTGACGCCATGATTCATAAACCACAACGGCAACAGAATTAGATAAATTCATACTACGGCTAGTGGCGAGCATGGGAATGCGGATCTTTTTCTCTTGTGGTAGTGCATCAAGTATGTTTTTTGGTAAGCCTCGGGTTTCTGGCCCAAACATTAAGAAGTCATTTTGCTGGTAATCGACTTCACTGTGTGGTTTTTGTCCTTTTGTGGTTAAAGCATAAACTTGTGTTGATAGGTCTATTTGATTGGCATCTAAAAAATGGTTGAGATTTTTATAGCGTTTTACATCAACAAATTCTTGATAATCAAGCCCAGCTCGTCTTAACTTTTTGTCATCCCAGAAAAAACCCATAGGTTCAATAATATGTAAATTGAAACCAGTGTTAGCACAAAGACGGATAATATTTCCTGTATTAGCAGGAATTTCGGGTTCAAATAAAACGATGTTTAAGGCTGAATTTGACACAACTTTTCTCATTTATTATTTATTGATGTTTATGAATTGGCAATATTATCACAATTCTAAGCCCACCAAGATGACTTTTTTCTGCTTTTACAGTACCGTGATCACGTATGATAGCGTTAGCTACAATAGCGAGCCCTAATCCCGTTCCGCCAGATTCACGATCTCGAGCTTCGCTTGTACGATAAAAAGGTCTAAAAATTTGTTCTAGTTCACTTTCAGCAACTCCTGGACCATCATCATCAATTGTAATTGTTAGCTTTTGTTGTTGTGCTACAAAATTAATATCGATCTGTTTATTTGAATAGCGAAATGCGTTGCGTATAACGTTTTCAAGTGCGCTACACAAAGCAATTGGATAGCATAATATGGTATGGTTGGTTGGAAAATTTGTCACGGTTAACTTTTTGCCTATTTGTTCTGCTTCAAAAGCGGCATTATCAAGCACCTGTTTAAATAGAATATTAATTTTATTAAATTCACGAATTTCATTATTGTCATATTGTTGCCTTGCCAATGACAATAAATCACCAATCATAGAATCTAATTTTATCGCTTCATTATTAATACGTATAACTTCACTGCTTTCACCTTGTTTGCGTCGCAATAGCGATGTGGCAAGTTGCAAACGAGTCAAGGGAGTGCGTAATTCATGAGAAATATCTGAAAACAAACGTTGCTGTACTTCTTGCATTCGTTTAAGCTCTCTTAGCATATGGTTAAAACTAGCCCCAGTAGCTTTATATTCAGACGATCCTATTTGTTCTAGCTCAGGCCACTCTTGTAAATTTCCTTTCGCAACCTGATCTGCTGCTTTTTTTAGCCCTCGAGCAGGTTTTGCAATACTCCAAGATAGCCATAGTAAAAAAGGAGAACTTGCTAGCATGGTCAAAGTTAATAGTAAAAGAGGATGATCAAATATAAAGTTGACTAATTGAGATTGAATATCTGTAGTTTGTTGTAGGATATATAATTGATATTCAGCATTAGCATAATGAATGAGAAAAGGTCCTATAATTTCTTGAGAATCATAAATTTTTTTTGCAGGATCTTTGACATCATGGGATTTTTCACTAAAGTTTTTGATTAAATCAATATTTTTTGTTTCAGCGGTAATGATTTGTTCATTAGGGGTAACAATAAATAAAAATTGACCTGGTTTTTGATGACTATCCATAACAACAATAAAACGCATCCACCACCGAAAACTATCTTTTGGTACATTAATAAGATCATTTTCAATCTGATGCGCAAGCATATTACCAGCTTCTTTATCTTTGTTTGCTAAGTAGGTTAGGTTTCGAGCATCAAGACTCGGCAAAACCATTATTAACATTAAAAAAAAAGCTATGGTTAATAAAAATATTGTGAAAATTCTTATTGTTAGTTTATCAAAAAGCCACATACCATATTATCTGATATTAATTATAAAGTTATTCATATAACAAATCGTCATTTCGATCAATTACAAATAAGTAACCTTTTGAACGTAATGTTTTAATCCATGGTAAACCATCACTCCTAGGCGGTAGTTTTTTCCGTAATCTAGATACATGTACATCAATTGAGCGAGCAAGTGGAGTTAAATCTTTACCCAAAACAAATTCGCTTAGTTTTTCGCGTGTAATTATCTTTCCCGAATTTTCTAGAAAGGTAAGCAACACTTGAAACTCAGTACCCGTTAAATCTATATACTTGTTATCAAAAAAAGCAGATCCCTGTTTTCGATTTACATTAAGTTTATCAATTGTATATTTAATTGGTTGTTCAGCTTCATCGTTTGCTACATTATCCCAATGCGCTCTACGCAAAAGTGCATTGATTCGGGCAATAAGCTCTCTATCATTAAATGGTTTTAGAATGTAATCATCAGCACCAAGCTCAAGCCCAATAACTTTATCATATTCATTATCTTTAGCCGTTAAAAAAATAACAGGTACCGTAAATTTACCTCTAAGTTGAGATAAGAATTTAAGTCCATTCATTTCAGGCATCATAATATCAAGTAAAATAAGATCTATCGTACTATCAAACTTTTCTAAAGCTTGAATACCATTATTCGCTGTTTCAACAAGAAATCCTTCTAACTCAAGAAGTTCTCGTAATAATAAAGTAATTTCTGGATCATCATCAACTACAAGTAATTTACTGCTCATTACAATCCTCTTTATTTCATTCATTCTTGATATTAATTTTTATACCAAATATAGTTTTATCCAAAAATTTACTATATATGTAAAAATCACGAACAATATAGTAAATTATTGTTAATTTTTATATAGAAAATATTTTTACATTATTATAGCCTTGGTCAATTAAATAAAGCGCTTGCAACTTACTCATGACTCCACGATCGCAATATAGTAAATATTGCTTCGATTGATCCAAATTCCCAAATTGCGTTGCTAACTTATAAAATGGAATATGCTTAACTTCAATATCACTCAATATAAGAGGGTTATCTTCCTGCTCTTCTAAAGATCGAATATCAATAACCACGTGATTGGTACTCAGAGTTGTGACAGTTTCAACATGAGCAATTTTGGTATCAGTTTGTTTTGCTATTTCACGAATATCAATATTTTCAGCCTCGGCAACTGCTTTATCCAAAATCGTGAAATCAAAATTCATTTCTTCTGCTTCAATTTTTTCTTTCACGGCTTTAACCGTTGGGCTTTTAGATATTACGCCACAAAATTCTGGCATTGTTTTAGCTATATCTTCAGTACCAATTTGACGCGCAATATTGATAATGGTTTCTTTATCGTGTGTGATTAAAGGACGTAAAATTAATGTATCACTAGCATTATCAATTAAACGTAAATTGGTAAGTGTTTGGCTTGATACTTGCCCCAATGCTTCTCCAGTAACGAGAGCTTCCACTTTATAACGTTGCGCAATTTTTGATGCCGCACGAATCATCATCCGTTTTAGAATAACTCCCATTTGCCCATCATCAATTTTTTCAAGAATCTCACCAACAACATCCGAAAAATCAATAGCAATAAAACGTACTTTATGTGAGCTACCAAAACGCTTCCATAGGTAATGGGCCATTTGTTTAACGCCAATTTCGTGAGTTTTTCCACCAAGATTAAAGAAACAATAATGCACTCGGCTTCCGCGTCGCATTAGCATATAACTTGATACACCAGAATCAAAACCACCCGATATGAGCGAAAGAACATCTTCTTGTGTACCAGTTGGAAAACCGCCAATGCCAGCATGTCGACCTTTTACCAGCAGTAACTTTTCTTTGTCGATTTCAAGATGAACGGTGATTTCTGGATGAGTTAATTTAACCTTAGCCGAAGACACATGTTGATTAAGCCCACCACCAACATAACGTTCAACATCAATTGAAGTAAATTCATGTTTACCTCGACGCTTAACGCGTACACAAAACGTTTTGTTTTCAATTAATGGAGCATAATAATCCAATGCTTTTTCAAAAATATCATGCATATCAACAAAAGTGATTTCATCGACAGCAAGAATATGATGTATACCAGGGATTCGCATTAATAATTCAAGTATCTTAGCTTCACTATTTTCAACTTTTGGGCGAACTTCAATAAAATCCCAATGACGAATAACCGCAACATCTTCAATATGATGCTTTAAAATATTACGAATGTTACTTGCTAGTATTTTAATAAATCGTAAACGAACAGAATCACTTTTGATGGTAATTTCGGGAAAGAGCTTAACAATAAATTTCATAAATACAATTTGTCATAATACAAATGGCGATATTATACCGTTTTTTTAGATAGAAACGTACCATTGATTATCACAACTAACTTGTAATACTTATAGACACATTATGTTTGACACTAAATAAGCCAAAAAATCATCATAGAGCGTTACTTAAACGTTATGGAACGTTAATTTCGTGCAATAATTTAGTATTTTGAAGTTAATAGATTTTGTTTTCTCTACTACTTTACATCATAACAATATTATGAAGTTAGTTATCAATAATTGTAATAACGAAATTAATGGCTATGGTATTAACCTTCAAAAGGAAACTAGTTAAAAATGTTTTATCTGAGTTAGCTGATTCCACATGGCAAAACCGTAATCATCTTCATATTGTGTATATCACAAGTATCCTCTCTATCGACTAAATTGATTGTTTATAACGATCAATAAGATAACAACTGATCGTTATAAACGATATGACAAGGCATAATATATTATTTAATAATAATGATTAAATTTTATCCAATAATAATTTAATGAGTTAAAATGGTTAAACTTGATAACAATATTTTACGTTTAAATAGAAAGAAATTAATACCGTTATTGCTATGTTAGCATGTTGTATGATGTGACTAAAAAGGTAAGAGAGGCTTATGATTAATACAATAGTTCAACAAT
>NZ_LZHR01000015.1:0-4251 GCF_001690675.1 Gilliamella sp. Occ4-3 | reverse complement strand
ATTAAATTTTATTGATAAAATTTCACTTATAACTACAATATAATAAAAACTTTGTAATTATTTATTTCTAATATCATATTATTTACACTATTAAACGCTCAAAATATTTATTTAAAAATAATAGCATTTTTATAAATATAATATGTAGGAGTTTATCTGGTTGTTTATAGTAATTTGAAAAACTACTGTAATGAATATACAAAAAACAAAATTAACATCCTATCACACACAACAGATAGAGAGCTATATCTTATAAAAATACTGTCACAAATTCAGCTAAATGCCTTACGCTCAGTCGTCATGCTATTTATAACATACTAAAGAAAACCCGATTAAAACTTTTTGTTTCTTCATTTTCCTAGGTATAAAGGGTTGTTATAATATGATTTTGCTAAAAATTGAAAATAACAACTCTTTATACCTAAAAAAGTCTCTTATAATTTTTTATATATTCGATAAATATAGTATGGAAAAAATAAATAACTACGAATAATAACTAATATTTTTCCAAAAATTACTTTAATAACTTTGGTTCTTTTATCAATCTGCTTCAAATGAGGAGTATTGTTTTCTTTTTCAAAATGATATAGCCGTTTAAAAAAATCGTAATTTTTATCTTTTGCCATATTTAAGTAATAACGTTCATCACTTTCAGGAAAAATATTTAGATCTAAATCAAATATTAACTTATCATTACAATAATTTAAAAAATTAACCATTTTTTCTTCATTGTTATTACATTTTAATATTACCCATTGCGTCATAGAAACTAACTTTGACATAAAAAGCTTCTCATGGCCAACTAAATTATTGGTTTCAAGTAATTTAAAATAAAAATATTTCATTGCATCAATTACATCAAATAATTTTTTTTCATGGTTTGCTGTAAAATAAGTTTGATGCATTATCGAATTGCTTCTAAATACATAATTATATAGATTACAATCAATTCCATACAAATTTTTTGATGAACAAAGATATTGTAAAATAAATGCCATATCATCATGATAATGACCTGAAGGAAAATCAATATTAAATTTATCGATAATACTTTTTTTGAAAATTTTATTCCAAAGAACACTATTAACTTTATATTTTAGATCAAAATTTAAGGAGTGATACCCAAAAATATTTAGCTTATGATAACTAATATCATCATCACGTGCATCATATGATACATCATATTTTACTATATTACAATTACACATAACAATGTCGACATTCTTTAGTCTTATTGTTTCTAACATTTTTTCGCACATAGCCGGCTCATACCAATCATCACTATCACAAAACATGATGTATTCACCTCGTGCAATAGCTATACCTCTATTTCTAGCAATTGCTGGACCTTTGTTTTCTTGACTTAACAAAACGATATGTGAATGCTTATTAGCATAATCTTTTAAAATGTTAGACGACTCATCAGTGGATCCATCATCAATACAAATGATTTCTATGTTAGATATTGTTTGATTTAATAAACTATCTATACTTTTTTTCAAATATTTATCACAATTGTAAACAGGTACAATAATTGATATATCTAATGACATTATAGCCTCATAATATTCAAATAAAATGGTTATTATTTTATAATTAATTAAACGAGCCTCTATATACATAAATAGAGTTGTTTAAAACAATAAATTTACAATGTTACTTAATCATTCAACTACAAAAATCCGCATATCAATCCGCCTTATCAATAATATTGTTTTTCATTTAGTTACCTATCCTACAATATGAAAAACCAAGCTTGTTAGCAACATCGCAATTTAGAAGGTTACGAGTATCAAAAATGCTTTTAGTTCTCATTGTTGATGCAATACGACTTAAATCGTAATCTTTAAAATCATCCCATTCAGTTAAAATCACTAAAATATCAGCCCCATGAGCTACTGAATACATATCATCAGCATAGCAGATTTTATCGTCAAGTAACTCTTTAGCATTTGCCATTCCTTTAGGATCATAGGCAATAATTTTCATCTCAGATTTTAATAATTCTGTAATAATTTCCATTGCGGGGCTTTCTCGGCAATCATCCGTACCACCTTTAAATGCAAGTCCTAATACAGCAATTTTAGCATTTTTGACATTACTCACTTTCGCAATAATTTTTTCGGCAATATTCTGTTTACGTTTTTCATTGCCTTTTATTGCCGCATCGATCAGTGTAAGCTCCACACCATTTTGCTTAGCCATAAAATACATGGCATGAGTATCTTTAGGGAAGCAACTACCTCCATAACCAGGACCTGGATTTAAAAATTTATTACCAATACGAGAATCTAATCCCATCCCTTTAGCTACTTCATCTATATCTGCATGCGCCTTTTCACAAAAGTCAGCCATTTCATTGATATAATGGATTTTCATCGCTAAAAATGCATTAGAAGCATATTTGATCGTTTCGCTTGATCTTCTTTTTACAAATAAAATTTTTGATTTTTCAGCGAATGGTTTATATAACTCAGTTAATACTTCTTTAGCTTCATCTGAATCGGTTCCTATTACAATGCGATCAGGATTGAAAAAATCATAGACAGCAAAACCTTCTCTCAAAAATTCAGGCAAAGATACAACATCAAATTTTGCTTCTGGATTTCTTTTAGATATTAACATTTCAATATCATCACCTGTACCAACAGGAACGGTTGATTTAGTTGCAATAACCGTATAACCATCTAGATACTGAGCAAGTTCAGTAGCCGCCGCATGAACATATTTCATATCGGCTTCTTTAGTCACTGGATGTGGTGGTGTTCCCACTGCAATAAGAACAATATCTGCCCCCGCAACCCCTTCTTGCATAGAGGTTGTAAATGAAATATTCCCATTTTTTAAGTTTTTCTTTAATAGTTCTTCTAAGCCATCTTCAAAGAGAGTAACTTCGCCTCTTTGTAATTTTTCTATTTTTGATAGTTCTCTGTCAATACAGATAACTTTATGACCTAATTCAGCTAGTCCAACACCTGTAGGCAACCCTACATACCCCGTACCAATAATACCTATTTGCATTATTTATCACCTCTATTATTCATTTATTATTTCAGATTTAAAATATTCAATCGTTTTGTCTAAACCATGATCTAAATCAATATTTGGTTTCCATAATAATTTTTCATTTGCTAGAGATATATCTGGTTTACGCTGAGTAGGGTCATCTTTAGGTAAGTCACAATAAACAATTCTAGAAGTTCCACCAACTTTGGCTATTACTTTCTCAGCTAATTCTTTTATCGTAAACTCACCTGGATTACCTGTATTTACTGGCCCGACAAAATTATCTGAGGTTTTCATCATTTTGATAATTGCATCAATTAAATCATCTACATAACAAAATGATCGGGTTTGTGTGCCTTGTCCATAAATGGTGATATCCTCTCCACGTAGTGCTTGGCAAATAAAATTACTTACTACTCTTCCGTCTTTAGGATCCATTCTAGGACCATAAGTATTAAAAATACGAATAACTTTTATTCTTACATTTTCTTCACGATAATAATCAAAAAATAAACTTTCTGCACAACGTTTTCCTTCATCATAGCAAGCTCTTATACCATTAGGGTTTACATTGCCACGATAACTTTCAACTTGAGGGTGAACTAACGGATCACCATAAACTTCTGATGTGGAAGATAACAATATTTTGGCATTTTTCTCTTTTGCTAATTCAAGTAGATTAATTGCTCCATAAACACAAGTTTTTGTTGTCATTATGGCAGCTTTACCCTGATAAGCAGGAGGCGAGGCAGGACAGGCTAAATGATAAATTTCATCCAAATATCCATCAATTTCAATAGGATTAATAACATCATGGTTGATAAATGAAAAATTAGGGTGATCGATGATACTTGCCAAGTTTTTCATTCGACCTGTATAGTTATTATCAACACAAATAACTTTATTTCCTTCATTGATCAACCTTATACATAAATTTGATCCAAGAAAACCGCTCCCGCCTGTTACCAAAATGCTTGCCATTTATAATCTCCAATTGAATAAAGACGTTATGATTTTTAGTAAAAATGAATTACTATCTTTAATTTAAATTGATTTATCTTTCTGATTAAGTATGAATATAAAAAATATTACATTTTTTATTTTAAGTTAACTGATTCTGAAATGAACAATAAATCTATTTTCATGCCCTTTCAAATAAACGAGGCATTATTCAACTTAATAAGTTGGGGGAGTATAACTATATTATCGTATTTTTGACAATATTTTTTGTGATTTTTTTGTAAT
>NZ_LZHR01000014.1:0-36030 GCF_001690675.1 Gilliamella sp. Occ4-3 | reverse complement strand
TGACGTATTAAGCCATTGGTGTTTTCATTTGTGCCTCTTTGCCAGCTTTTATAAGGCTCCGCAAAGTACACGGTAGTATTTAAATAATGCTCAATAGCATGATGATAATTAAATTCGGTTCCATTATCAAAGGTGATGCTTTTAACCATTTTTTTAAACGGCGTTAGCAATTTTATTATCATATCTCTCGTTTCGGAGGCGGTACGTTGATTGAGGCGCCCAATTAATACTAGCCCTGTTTTGCGTTCAACTAATGTCACCAATGCTTGCTTGTCTTTACGGCTAATAATCGTATCGCCCTCCCAATGTCCTTGCGTTTTCCGACTTTCTACATAACTTGGACGTTGTTTAATTGACCGTTTATATCGGCGGTCTCCTTCTTTAATACTCGGTGCCTTACAATGCCTATAGGCTTTGCCTTTTCGCCTTAGATAAGGTTTGAATTGTTCATAGCGCGCTTTATTTTGATAAAGATAGTTATAGATTGATTGGACGCTGACTTTCTTTAAACGTGCAGCAATCTGCTCTGGGCTGTAATAAAGCATGAGGTATTTTTCAACTTGGCGCCATACCGAAGACTCTATTGGCTTACCATTACCGCTGTTTTTTCGCCTTTTCCTAGCTAGGGTTACCGCATCATGTGCTTGATAGGCTTGATTAGGTTTTGAGTTTCTTTTTATCTCTCGACTTGTTGTCGAAGGATGTCTATTGAGTAGCTGGGCTATCTCTTTTTTATTCTTTCCGGCTTGTAATAATACGAAAATCTGGTATCTTTCCTTCCTAGAAAGGTGATTATAATACATAGCAATCTCCAAACTGTGGTGGTGCGAAGGTGCTAGTATAAATCACCTTTCTACTTTCTTCACTCCACCGTGTTTAAAATTGCACTTCATGTTTGAATCCAGGAACACCAAAAACAAAAAATTAAATAAAATCAATACTCTACCTGAGCGATTTTATAGAAATACGAAAAATAAAACAAAATAGCTAATCCATCCGAATATCAATATAGAAATGATCACTGAAGTTTATAACACCCGAAACCTGTAATTCTAAATATTTAAAAAGAATTCATTGGTATATTCACCTAATTTTATTTAATTTTTCAACAAAACTTAATCATCCTACCTAACAACTAACACCGAAGTTTTAGCACCACGAACCACCCCAGAAGCATTAGATCCTAAAAGATGAGTTGAGATATTAGGACGACGTGAGCCTAGAATAATTAAATCGGGTTGAATTTCTTCCGCTAAACGGAGAATCTCATCCCTTGGATTACCAAATGCAATAGAAAAGGATACGTTTTCACGCGGTAAATCAATCGAGTCGATAAGTTTATGCAAGTCTTTTTCCGTTTGTACTGTAGCTTTATCCTTAAATTCGTCAAAACCAAATGAGTAAACATTCACAATGGCTGAAGCGACTGGTAATGTATGAAAAAAGATAACTTGGGCATTAGACAGTTTGGCTAAGCACTCTACATGTGGAATCACTTTCTTGGTTAATTGGTCTTCAAGCACATCGATAGGAACTAGAATTTTTTTGTACATAACTCCCCCCTTGCTTTGTTAAAGATTCAATTATATATTCAGTGAAGCTAAAATAGGTTTTACCTAGCTAGTATGATACTCATTTTAAATTTAAACTTTAATTATTTTTTATCCAATTTATGATGGAGATCAACATGAGCTATATTATTTATCAACCTAATATAAAAATCTAGTTAGAACACATAGTTGATCGTTATGGTCATATCGGGTTTAATGAACACCATTTTTCTTGGATTTTAAGAGATAATTAAAATGAGAATCATATTAGCATCAACATCTGTATCCCGTAAAAAAGTGCTCGAAAAATTAGCTATCCCTTTTGAGTGTGTACCGCCTGTATGCGATGAAACACCGCTAGTCGGCGAATCAGCTCAGCAATTGGTGGTTCGACTAGCAAAACTTAAAGCCCAATCATTAGCGACGCAGTTTGCTGATAGTTTAATTATTGGCTCTGATCAAGTTGGTGTGTTAGACGGTAATATTGTTTGCAAACCGCATACAATTGATAATGCCCGTAAACAGCTTCGACAAAGCAGCGGTAAAGCTTTCTATTTTTATACTGGTATGACAGTAATTAATACCAAAACACAACAACAAACCACTATTTGCGAACCATTTAAGGTGACTTTTCGGCATTTAACTGATTCAGAAATTGATGCTTACATTAGCAAAGAGAAGCCACTACAATGTGCTGGCAGTTTTAAATGTGATGAACTGGGCATCACCCTGTTTGATAAACTTGAAGGTGATGATATTAATTCATTAGTTGGGTTGCCATTATTAAAACTCAATAAAATTATGATCGAAATGGGTTGTAATCCACTTTTAATATAACAATTCAGTTAATAAATAAACCCATTAATCAATAAATCGCCCTGCTGACATTTTCATAACTTTTTGGCTATAACGGGCAACATCATGATCATGAGTGACAATTAATAACGCAGTGCCTTGCTGATGAATATCAGTCAGTAATTGCATGATTTCAGCAGCGCTTTCTTCATCAAGATCACTTGTTGGTTCATCAGCAATAATCATTTGTGGTTTACAAATCAGTGCTCTCAATATCGCAATACGGCGCATTTCACCGCCCGACATATTAGCTGGGTATGCATCTTGCAAATGGCTTATTTTGGTTTTTTCAAGCAACCTCTTAGCTTCATTTAAGGGATTTTGATTTGCTCGCTTGGTTAAATAAAAAGGCAGTCGAATATTATCAATTGCTGTTAAATTAGGTAGTAAACTGCTACCTTGAGGAATATAACCAATATGCTGATTGCGAAAGGCAGATACTTGCTGATCATTAAGATCAAACAAATTTGTATTATTAATAGTGATTTTTCCTTGCGTTGGTGTAAGTAAACCAGCAATCATATTTAGCAAAGTGGTTTTACCACTGCCTGATTTTCCCATAATGCAAATAAAGTCATCTTTTGCCATTGAAAAACTAACATTATTCACAGCTGAAAAGGTTTGTTGCCCTCTTGTGTAATCTTTACGTAGGTTTTTAACATTCAGTAACATTATTCGCCCTCTCTAAGGGTACTATAAGTATCAAATTTAGTCATAGATAAGGCACTATAGATACTTGATAAAGGTCCTATAATTAGCGTAAGAATAAAAACAACAATTGCATATAATAATGCATCAAATAGTGAGATATTTACACACGGCAAACCAATAGATTGGCAGATCAATAAGCTAAATGCATAAAGTAATACCGAGGCGATAACAATGCCACTAATTCCACCTAATGCACTAATAATTAAAGATTCACGAAGCAACATTTTGACTAAATCACGCCGTGAAGCGCCTAATATTCGTAATAAGCTAATTTCACGCTTGCGTTCATTTAAGCTTGAAGAAAATATCACAAAAATCACAATAATAGCTAAAACCCAAAAAATAGCCGATAGGCTATATACAATAGTTGAAAAGCTAGTTAACCATTTTGATATATTACTTAACATACCTTTGGTCATAATAAAATCAATATTATAGTCAATGGCGTATCTGGGCATAATTTGATTAACAATATCTTTAGGTTGATAATCTGAATTGACCTTAATGAAAATCGACGAGGCATAATCAGCAAAATGGTCGACATCCCCTTCAATTAATTTTGCATTTTTCATTAATGATTGGGCTGCCGACATAGTCATAAAGACAGAGGTATCAAATCCCATCCCTGTGCTATCCATTTTAGCAATAATTTTAAAAGGATGATTAAAAAATAAGATTTCATCGCCCACATCAGAACTAATTTTAGAACCAACAACGACTTGATTATCAGTAAGTGGCTCTGAAAGTTGTGATTGTAACCAAGGCTTAATAATAAAATCAGTATGCTGTTCAAAACCAATTAATTGGACTTTAGACGAACAACAACCTGCATTTAATGATGCAATAAAAAGTTGAGGTGAAATGGCATCAATACCTTTAATACCTTTTATTTTATCAATCAAGTCTACTTTTAAATAAAAAGTACTCGGTTCACCACGCAACAGGGCTACTTCCATATTTTTTTCGTAACCATTAGGCACAATAAGAATATCAGCACCTAACCTGTTAGCCATGCCTGAAATACCAAGACTGAGATTTTTCATCAGTATGCTTCCACCAAACAACGTCGCCGAAAAAAGCGTAATGATGACAATCAAACAGCAACTTCTAAACGGTCGTCGCTGAATATTGCGCCATGCTAAATTTGCCATGGTGATCGGTTTTTCGTGCATATTGACTTTCCTGCTTGTTGGATTTAAATGTTATACCTATATCTGGTAAAGATAAGAGTGGTCTTTGTTTGATAACAAAACGCTATCAATTTTTTGTTCTTTTATTTAAGTAATAGATGTTAATAACAGCGACAATAAATAATAAACCTGATAATAAAACTAACGCCGGTTTAGACCCCATATTGCATCGCATCATTTCATTACCGCAAACACCAATTAGAATTGTTGGTATAGCTGCCGCTAATAAAGAAATACACGCAAGTGCCATACTTAATCCTATTCGCACAAAAGCAGTACGGCTAATTAGTAGCAATGCACCAATGGCTATCACTAAACAACCAATGCCAATTTCAGCTCTTGCTGTCCAAAAACATTTCATGATTTTTCCTGTGCCACTATGTATATGCCCGTTATGTGCTACCTCGCTACTAGCGTGATTCAATATATCAACAGGCATGCTTACAACGTCTGGAAGAGGACAAACTGGCAATATATATAATGGAAATAAGATAATTAATACTCCAATAATAATAAAAATACTTGATGAAATAAGACGGTTTTTCATATATAACAACCTTCAGTTGATTAATTATCAATTACACGTGCAACTTTGCCGTGCTCTAGTACTACAGTGGTTTGTGCATGTTTTGACACTTCTAGTGAGTGAGTAACTACAATAATGGTACTGCCTTCTTTGTGCAGCTCATGTAATAAATTCATGACCATCGCTTCGTTGCTTTCATCTAAATTACCAGTTGGCTCATCGGCCAAAATCAGTTTTGGATAGTTAATCAATGCTCTAGCAATACAAACACGTTGCTGTTCGCCACCTGATAACTGCCTAGGTAAGTGTTTAGATCGAGCAGCAAGCCCAACACGTTCGAGTGCTTGCATAGCCTCTTTTTCGTCAACCATACTATGATAATATTGAGCAAGCATGACGTTTTCTAGTGCGGTTAAATACGATACTAAATGAAATTGTTGAAAAATCAGACCTATCTTATCTCGACGTATTTCGGTTAATTCTGACAAAGAAAGCTGAGTAATATCTTGCCCGTCTAAAATCACTGAACCAAGTGAAGGTTTATCCATACAACCAATGATATTCATCAAAGTTGTTTTACCACTACCAGAAGGTCCCATAATCGATAACCATTTACCTTCTTCAACTGTTAAATTCACTTCAGAAAGTGCATGAAGAGAATCATAAATTTTAGACACATTTTTTACTTCGAGCATATTCATACTTTATATCCTATTCACCGCGTAATACTAACGCAGGCTCTACTTCAAGAGCACGTTTTACTGGAATTAAACACGCAATTACCGTTACTATCACTGAGATAATGATAGTGGTTGGGATCAGATAAAACTCAATAATAATTGAACGTCCAAACACATTGGTACTAATAATTTGAGCAAAGATAAGCCCGCATATAGCCCCAATAATGCCACCAATAACACCTAAAACTAATCCTTCAGCTAAAAACTCTTTTGCAATACTTTTATTGTTGGCTCCTATCGCTTTTTTAAGACCAATTTCTTTACGACGCTCCATTACCACTGTCATCATAGTGGTAGCTACACAAATCATGGTAAGAACGAGTACAACAAAAGTAACTAAATAGAGTAACGAGGACAGTTTGCCTAATACAGATGCTTCTGACTTTGTCACCCATTTAATTAAATGAGGTTCAACTGTTGTCATTTGTTTTTTTATTTTTTCAATGTACTGTTTTAATTCTGTTTCTGTGGCGGCAATGCTTACTTCAACAACTTCGGCTTGCTCGCTTTCTTCAAGTAATTCTTCTAAATCGTGCAGATCAACAAAAATAAAGTTATCTTCGGAACGTCCAGTTTTAACAATACCTGTAACGGTGAGTTCTTCATCAAAACGAGAATCTTGTTTAGATTTGCCGGAAATCGGCATAGTGCTACCAATGTTTAATTTAGCAAAGTTAGCAATATCAGTACCAATCATTATTTCATGTGAATTTTGTGGTATTGAACCTTCAATAGACCAATAAGGACTGGTTTTTACAACTTGTTTAAAGTCGGTCCCCACAATAGTATAAGGTTGCTGATTACTACGAATTGAATTATAACGAAATGGGGTAACACCAAGTAATTTATCTTCTGGTAAAAAGGCAACCGCTTTATTAACCTCGGTCATTGCTACTGTTGATTGATTATTGGCAGGTAGTAGTAGAAGATTGGCACCATAAGAACGGAATTCTTGTCCCATTTGCCGTGGTATATCATAACAAAGTGTGATCATACCAAGAAGAACCGTTGCTCCAATAGCAACGCCAAGCAAGGCGATGGCAATGCGAGAACGGCGTCGGATAAGTGAACTTAACACGGTTTTAATTATAAAGCGCCTATTTTTATTGATCATGAGACTTACCTTTCACCTTATCGACCATGTAACACATCAGTTGGACGCAAAAACATCATAATACGCAATGCTGGTAAACTACCTAAAAAGGTAATTAAGATCACCATAATTAGGGCTAAAGGAATAATTATCATCTTAGGATCAACAAAAGAACCAAACACTGTATGACCAATAATTTGCGCAAAACCAAAACCAATAAAGTAACCAAAAAATCCACCAAGTAAGGCAATAATAAAGATTTCAGTTAATATTAGCATTGCAACAGCTGTATTAGTTGCACCAAGCGCTTTTAATAGGCCAATTTCGGTACTGCGCTCTATAACGTTAGCAGTAACCAAATTCGAAATAGCAAGCGCCGAACAAATCAATGATAAGATAGTTAGTAATAACATTAGTAATTGTGTTTTTTGTAAAATGGAGCCTTCTGACTCAGCAACTTGCATAATAGCTTTCACACGTACATCAGGCATTAACTCTTCTAGCTGGTATGCAATTGAGCTAATATAAGCAGTACAATACCATGTATCCCATTCTGTTCTAGATAAACTGTTTGGATCTTGCGCTGCTTTACGAGCTAATTCGTTTTCTGGAGTGGTTAATGCACTAACCTCAACACGTTCAACTAGTCCTTTTTTATCGGCAAGATCTTGTGCCACTGGTAAAGAGACATAAATTTGCGTATCTTCAGCACCACCACTATGAAAAATATTGTTAATAGTTAATGTAAACTTTTTGTTTGTTTTCGTTGAAATTATATCTATCGTATCGCCTAGTTTTAGATTCCACTGTTTGGCTACAGATTTACCCACCATAGCTCCTTGCAAATTATCATCGGTCATGGTGTTTCCTTCAATTGTCCACCATGATTTCATGGCTAACATGCCCGTATCAACCTGATCACCTGTTGGAATATTAAGATGTTTATTAAACCAAGTACCTACCACCGTAATTGGCTTATCATGAAATGTCGCTTGAGTTGTTAGAAAAGGTGCAAAATCAACAATATTATAAGCCCAAAAAATCATCTTAATTCTAACAAGTTCTTCTTCTTTAATATATTGCACAGCTTGCCCACTATCATTGTTATCAAGCTGGTACATTTCATTAATGACAGCACTACCACGAGGAACGATATTGAGATTAGCACCATAGGCTTTTAGCTCTTGATTCACCTTATCACCTACGTCAAACATTACATTTAGCATAGCAGTAGCAAGCGAAACACCCAATGCAACCGTTAAGGCAATAAGAAAAAGTTTCTTTTTTTGGCGAATTAAAACACTTAATAACATTCTACAAAACATACAATATTCCTTTTAATACGCTTTTATTTGAAACGACTTTTCTCTGCTTCAAGGTTAGCTGGACGAATCACCATATTGCCGTCAATAATTTCGTATTTAAGTGGAACTGGGTTACATCCTCCTGAAAATCCAATCGTTGCAATGTTCATTACTACATCGCACAAAATACAAACGACTTGATCACCGCGTTGGTAGTAACCACTTGCACCACAAATATCGCAAGCATCAAAACCTACACCATAAGCATTATCGCTTTTTTTAATAACAATAAAGCGAACTAAAGTTCCATCTGTTGCCTGATAACCATAACGATGTAAATTACCGTCGTTCACTTTATCGAGAGGGATAACAATTAAATCATCAGCATTAGGCGATATAGGCTCTGCCGGTGTAAGTTCTACGCCTTTTTCAAAAATGTAACGTGCGCGCGTCACAGTATATGCGGTTATTGCTGTACCAGCCATAATCATTAGGGCAGATCTTCTATCGCTACGTAATTGTGCTTTAAGTTTACGAATTTGAGCAGGGTTATTACCCACTAACGAAGTTGTTTTTGATTTGATATACAAAACAATGGCTAAACAAAGCACAATTGCCATGAAAATAAAGATAAAGAAATTAACATGACCAAGAATAAAAATAATCAACTCCATCATCCATGGTTGGGATGAGATAAAACGCCTAACAATCAAAATTTGTAGAATATTAATACTATTTTGAATAGTGAAAATAATAATTGACAGTGAAGTAATAGCAAAAATAAATTTTGTCGATAATCGTCCACATATACGGAAAGTAAATAGCCCAGTTAACAAGATTATAAGTAAAGCAAATCCATAACCAACCCATTTAAACAAGTAATCATTATTAAAAATAGAGTCCATTCCGACAGAAAATTCGAATGGATAGAGCATTAAATTAGGTAAAGACTGTGCACTTATCAAACCAATACTTAGCACAAATAACATTGTAAAAAAGAATTTACCAGTTCGATTATGGGTGGATTTTTGCAAGCAAATAGCAACAATCAACGGTATAGCAATAATAACCCAAGGTATGATCACTCCAAGATCATAATATTCACGAACAGCAAACCCTGTGTTGCGTTTTAAAATGGCATAAATCAATGCAGCAATAAAGCCCAATACAAAACCAAACAAAATAATTTTTTTAATATGATGAGGCGTGGATCTTATAATTGCAGCGCTCAGTAATGCCATCATCATTGCTGGAACGAAAGTATTATCGGTAATATTGATAAGGTATTGAAGCATATTCATTGCCTAACTATTGCAAATATTATTGGTGAGCATAATGCTCACCAATAACTGATTATTAATTATTTAATATAATTAGTTATTTTAAAATCATTACCATGCGCGTGGAATGTAATCAAAGTCCCAAGAGACTTCGATAGGTTTGCTCCAAAATCGTCCTTCCACACCTGTTTCTTTATCAACATGTAGTAAATAACCTTGTTTTTCTGGATTTTCAATCATAAATGTTACTTTATATTTACCAGCACCATCTAGTTTTATATTATTACCATAGTGAGGACCATCAGATGCATTCATTGGCATAAAGTTACCTTCAATCACTTTATCACTGCCTTGCTTTTGAATTTTATATTTTACAGTTAAGTAAGGAACAAAATCACCTACACCATAACCTAAGTTATTACCTTCTGCAGCTGAAATATCAGCTTCAATGTGCATGTCTGATTTTGAGGCTGGTAAACCACCCATACCAGCGGGTTCCATATCAA
Source organism: Gilliamella sp. Occ4-3 (assembly GCF_001690675.1). NCBI lineage: Bacteria > Pseudomonadati > Pseudomonadota > Gammaproteobacteria > Orbales > Orbaceae > Gilliamella > Gilliamella sp. Occ4-3. Next base: position 26,275 of record NZ_LZHR01000014.1, on the reverse strand, counting down.
CAGGTTGGAAATAAACAGCACCAATGTGTAATGGCCCCACGGTTACTTCATCACCAATTGGAAACTCTTCAAATCCTTTTTGTTCGCCAGGTGCTGGTGCTGCTGCATGAACGAATGAAGATAAGGCAAGTATTGAAGCAATACCTGCTGATAAAACTAATTTTTTCATTGAAAACTCCTTCTCTTAGTTTTTGAAAATTTACTACACTTGTTTTTTTGGGTATTAACACAACTCAGTTTTTCAATCCGCATTTATGCAATTTTAAGCAAATAAGCAATATTAATAATTATTGCTTTTTACAACTATGTTTAGCTTTGTAATATATGACAGAAACTACCACAATAAATACCATAATTATTTGTGGAACTAATGTCTCGACTGTTGGGTAAATACCTAAAACTTCGACAGAATGTATAAAATCAACAGAAGTAACTGGGATCATATCAGCCTCTTGTAATTCTTTTACTCCACCACCGGCAAAAGCTATTGCCATGATATACATCAAAATACTAGTGCCAATAAAGAATGGGCGAATTGGTAATTTCATGGTACCAAAACGAATAACGACAAAAATAATCGCAAGAATTATCGTTCCAATAACTAGCCCATACCAAACCATATCCATGTGTTCTTTAGCTTCAACTAGCATTGCTTGGTAAAACAAGATCGTTTCAGCACCTTCACGAAAAACAGCTAAAAAGGCAGCAAAACCTAAGGCAAAGCGACTACCAGATGACACTGCTGTTTGTACCTTTTCTTCAACATAGCTTTTCCAAGCCTCAGCTTCTGCCTTTGAAAACATCCAATTACTAATAAAAAATAGTACGACTGTTGCCAAGAGCATAGCAATTCCTTCAACAATTTCTTGATTTGCGCCGCTAATATCAAACACAGTATGAAGAGCAATTGCCGCTAAAATACTGGCAAAAATAGCTACAAGTGAGCTCATATAAACTACTTTTACCATGGCAAGATGTCCAGAACGAACCAAATAAGCTGAAATTGCCGCAATCACTAAAATCGCTTCCAGCCCTTCCCTAAAAATGATAATAAACGAAGCTAACAGAATGCTCCAACCGCTCTCTTGCTTACCATCTAGTTCGTTAGCATCTTCATGTAACATTTTTAAAATAGTATCAATTTCATTTCTAACAACTTTATTCGACGCACCATCGGTCATTAAACGTTTAATTTTGGCAAATTGATATTCGGTATCGGTTCCTCGTTTACCCGAAATATAAGACATAACCGCACGCTCAACCCCATGCTTTTCATAAAAGCCAAAATAGGCATTATTAACTCGAGCTTTAGCACGTTCAACATCTTTCATAAAATAGATATCATAAGCGTCATTTAAGATGGTATCCATTTCGTCAACAATAGCATTCCAACTTTCGTATTTTTTTTCGGCAGCATAAGATGATGGAGCCAAAGCCATTAAACTTCCAATAAGAAGCAAAGCAAGTATTAAAAATCGTTTCATATCTTAACGTTACCTTTTATTTTCCTATTAAAAGCATACCTAGTGGTTTACTGCCTTCTGGTAATTGTAGCTCTTGGCTAATAACTTCTGGTTTAATGGAGTGAATATAACGAGCGCTTAATTTTAGTGCCGACGCAACTAAATAAGCGTTTTGACTCATTGCACCAACGGCCGTGTAATTAAAGTTAGCGATTTGTTCTGGATTTATATCGGTTAATGCACTAGCATCCGACACAAAAATCAATGAATAGGCTGCTCGCCTTGTAAAACTTTGCAAACCAATATCAGCACGAATATCTTTATTATTAATTTCTTTTAAATAATGACCTTCCCACTCATATAAAAAAGTACCCTTTTCACTGGCGAGGTAGATTCTCACATAAGGAGATTTACCCTTAACCATCGGCACCGTCCACCCTGTTTTACCACGATTTAAACCACTTGCAGCCCAAAGTACTGTCGAAAGTTCGTCATCAGAAATTTTACCAGTAGGAAAGCCCCCCCCAGGAGTTGAAGATCGTTTTTTTAGACTTTCAAATAGACTCATTCCATCTTTAGTTTGAGGGGTAGATAATGCAATATCGGCATAACAAAAGGAGTGTGAAAACAGAGATACAAATAAAATAAAAACTATTTTCCGTATAAACCACGGCATAGCAACCTCGGACATTATCGCAATAAATTCTCCATTATCTTATTGCGAATAGAATTAATTATCAACCTCAAATAATAACAATTATCATTTAAGATATTATGGCACTATAATTATTATTCATACGATACATACTCAATTTCAAAACCACAAATCAAACAATATCAACCGATATTTTTATTTTTTTATTCATTAAGTATATACTTAGGCAAAATTGATTTTTGAATATATTGAGTAACAATATCTTATGCCATTATCGACATTAATTGTTTTGCCACTTTTTATTATTACAATTGTTTTTGCCTCGCTCCTTAAACAGAAAAAATGGCAAATGCTAATCATAACTTTACTAACGATCTTTATTGTAATGGAGCTAACTTCTATCTATTTTAGTGGTGGCTTTATTGATTATCAGTTTTATGTAAATTTAAATATTAATGACATAATAGAAGGGCTATTTATTTTTAAATTACAAGCAGTCTTAGTTATCGTTGTCTTTTTTTCCCTTATTTTTTTGCTATCAAAACTCGCAGATTTATGCAAACGTAAATGTCATCTAGTGTTTCGTCTGTTACTAGCCTTTGTGGCAATAGTATCCATCAGTTACCATAATGGTCCATTCAGTCGATTATACGAAATCTATCAAGTTACAAGCGCACCTCGTGAGCCATTTGAGCAGGCGTTACAATCACTTAATATGACTCACTATACCAATAAAGATCAGCTTGTTAGCTATCAAGGTAAAAATATTATTGTTTTATCTTTAGAATCATTTGAACAAGGCTTTTTCGATTTTGAGGATATTACCCCTAATTTACAAAAACTTCGCCAAGATTATACCTTTTTTGCTAATATGCCCATGAGCGCTGGAAGCTCATGGACTACCGCATCAATGTACACTTATATGACCGGTATGCCCTTTCTAATTGGTGGCTACACAACATCACCACTAATGCGCGCAAACAAGACCAATCTAGTTAGCCTAGGCGATATACTTAATCAAGCAGGCTATCAAACCCGTTATGTAATGGCTAGCCCTGATTTTGCTGGTATTGGTCACACAGCAGAACTGTTTGGTATGCAAGTCATTTCTGAAAAAAATTATGTTGGTCAATATCCACCAGCACCTTTTGGGCTGTATGACAAGGACATTTTTGATGTAGCACAAAAACAAATTACTGAAATGCGCAAAACAAAAAAACCTTTTGCTTTGTTTATTTCTACTGTTTCAACTCATGCACCAAATGGTTTTGATGATGAAAGAATGAAATCGGTTATTTCACCAAAATCAGATAATATGTCTTTCGTTGCTGCTTCACTAGATCATAATTTGGGAATTTTTATCCAACATCTAAAAGACGAAGGTGTATTAGAAGATACTGTATTTTATATTTTTCCAGATCATTTAATGATGGGAGCAGGTACACCAACAATCAATCGTCTTTCAGAAAAAGAACGCAAACTTTATTTATTAACAAATGCACATACGCAAGATCTACAAAAAAACACTGAGCAGACTATTTATCAGATTGACTTACCTCGTTTAATTTTAAATGGAGCCCAAGTCAAAACTAACGCTAAATTTTTGACTGACTATTTAACTGAACCTAATTTTGATAAAAAACAGTTTATTGAACAAAATAAATCTAATATCGCAACGCTCAATAATTCGGCACAAATATTTAAATAGGCACGTAAAATGACGTTTGATACATTAATTTTTGTCTCTACAATCAGCTTTCTAGGTATGATCTCACCTGGGCCTGATTTCTTTTTGGTGTTAAAAAATAGCTTAAGCTATAACCGCAAGATGGCATTGCTCACTTGCCTAGGCGTCATCATTGCTATCTTAGTTCATATGAGCTATTGTATTGCGGGCATTGCAGTACTTATCACCACCACTCCACTTCTTTATAACGCCTTACGCTATGCGGGTGCCACTTACTTAATATGGCTTGGCATAAAGGCACTGCTCGCTCAAAAACCGAATACCACCTATATTGGTAAGCCACAACTCACGCAGCCAATTTCAGAAAAATCAGCCTTTATGCAAGGTTTTTTATGTAATTTACTTAATCCTAAAGCAACGTTATTTTTTTTAGCTATCTTTACTCAAGTACTTAATGCTGAATCATCAACATTTGATAAACTCATCGTTGCATTTATTATTTGGATTGAAGGTGTTTTTTGGTGGCCTTTTGTCGTATTTATTTTTCAAAGGCAAAGCGTACAACGACGTTACTTTAAAATTCAATTTATAATTGATAAATTACTAGGAGGCATTTTAATTACACTAGGAATTAAAGTCGCCCTAGGTTTCTAGATTATAAAAAAGTAACTAGTAATTATTAAGGCTAAAATACATACTTTTTTGAATATTTAAACATTAATTGTTAAACTAAAACCTGTTCATCTTTTATAATCGTCTTGTCCTTAATTTCCGATTATAAATGCACTGATAACACATTTTATTCAATAGGCTAATTAAATGGATAAATTATTACAATATGGTCGAGAGCTTCTTGAATTAGAGATACACGAAGCACAAAAATTACCAAATCGACTTGGCAAAGATTTTGTTAACGCATGTCAACTTATTTTAACCACCAAAGGTAAAGTCGTTGTTTCGGGTATTGGAAAATCAGGACATATAGGGAAAAAGGTTGCCGCTTCATTAGCTAGTACAGGAAGTCCTGCTTTTTTTATGCACCCATCGGAAGCCCTGCATGGCGACTTAGGAATGATAACTCAAAACGACGTAGCCATATTAATTTCATACTCAGGTCGAGCTAAGGAATTTAATTTAATTTTACCTATTCTTACCGAAATGCGGGTTCCTGTTATTGCTATTACTGGAGGGTTGGATTCACCACTTGCTAAATCAGCCCAAGCAATTCTTGATATTTCAATTGAAAAAGAAGCTTGTCCTATGGGACTTGCGCCAACATCTAGTTCAACTAATACATTATTAATGGGGGATGCGCTAGCGATTGCAGTAATGCGCGCACGGGGCTTTAAAGAAGAAGATTTTGCGCGATCTCACCCTGCTGGTAGCTTAGGTGCAAAATTACTCAATCATGTCAAAGATGTAATGCGAACAGGTGATCGTGTTCCTAAAATACCACAAACTTCAACTGTATTTGATGCCATGCTAGAATTAAGCCGTACAGGCGTAGGGCTAGTTGCAATCTGCCAAGATAATAATAAAATAGCTGGTGTATTTACCGATGGTGATCTACGTCGCTTATTATTAAAAAATGGTACATTACAAGATAACATTATGGACGTTATGACCAGCCTAGGGCATCGAATTCCTGAAAGTTGGAAGGCTGTTGAAGCACTAAAATTATTTACTGATCATAATATTACTGCCGCTCCGGTTGTTAATAACAACGATGAATTAGTAGGTGTTTTAAACATCCATGATTTGCATCAAGCTGGTATTAGCTAAAAGTATTGGTAAATACCTATTGCCAAAAGGTACTATCTATTGAGATAATTACCGACCTAAATTTTTGTCGTTAGACGGAGATCCAAGAAAAGTTACACAATGATAAAGCGAATGATCATATAAATCAAAGCAAGTTGACATTGTGTTGTATATTTTAACCAAAATTAATAGATGATGAAACAACAATGGCAGAAAAGCGAAATATCTTTCTAATTGGCCCAATGGGGGCAGGAAAAAGCACTATAGGCCGACAAATTGCACAACAGTTAGGCATGGATTTTTTTGACTCAGATCAAGAGATTGAAAAACGTACTGGGGCTGATATTGCATGGATTTTTGACCTAGAAGGAGAAGAGGGATTCCGTGCCAGAGAAGAAAAAGTCATTAACGAATTGACTGAAAAACAAGGCGTCGTTCTTGCAACTGGTGGCGGTTCTGTCTTATCTAAAGAGACTCGCAATAGATTATCCGCTCGTGGAATTGTTGTCTATCTTGAAACAACCATTGAAAAACAGATGGCAAGAACGCAAAAAGACAAACGCCGACCATTATTACAAGGTAGCAACACACCACGTGAGCTTTACGAAGAGCTAGCTGGAGAGCGCGAACCACTTTACGAAGAGATTGCTGATATTACAATTAAAACCGATGAGCAAAGCGCCAAAGGTGTTGCTAATTATATTATTGATAAAATAGAGCAAATTTAAATCGTGTATTTTAGAAATAATAGCTAATCATTAAGTAAAATCTTTTGATAGGTTAAGGAGTAAGTATGCGTGTAGATAAAGATGACCGTTATATATCAGAACAACCCAATAAGGATTCTGCGCATTCATTCAGATTACTTAGTTTTCTTCAAGATCTTCCAAAGAAAAAATTAATTATTTTTGGTTCAGCAATTATTATTCTTTTATTGCTTGGTTTGATTATTTTTAATTCTTCTCGTAAAAAAGAAGGAACACCATTAACTCCACCTGTAGTTAATGGAGTGACTTCAACAGAAGAAAACAATAATACAATCACTGATGAACAAAATAGCGTTGGAATTAGTGAAAATCAACCTAAAAGTACTGAACTGGTGACAGATACATCAAACAGTACATTAAATAAATTTAATACACAACAACAGCAACTTGAATCCTTTTCAGATACAAGTGATGGCTTAAACCTATCAATAGATGACTCAAATGGAGATTCTAAAGCAAATCATCATTCCGCGACAACATCTAACGGTAGGGCTAAAACGAATAAAAACAATACGAAAAAAAATCCCCCTAACTCTGTTAATCGTAAAAATGAAAACAATGATTTAGGGAAAAATATTAAGATAAAAAATGATCATTATGTCATTCAGCTTAGTGCATCTAAATCGCTTGAAGGTCTAAAAAAATTTGTAAAACAAAACAATATAACAGATTACCATATTTATGAAACCAAACATAAATCTGGTTCATTGTTTATTTTAACAAAAGGCAACTATTCATCAGTTGATGAGGCACATAAAGCAATCAAGTCTTTGCCAAATGCACTACAGAAAGACAAACCATGGGTTAAATCTGGTGCAATGATTAATAAAGAAAAAGTAGCAAAATAACCAAGGATATCGTTTATTTATCCGATCAACGACAAATAGGAGTATCCGTTGAAGAAGCAACGAGCCTTTTTAAAATGGGCTGGAGGAAAATATGAGCTTGTGGAGACAATTAAACGGTATCTACCAGAGGGCGATCAGCTAATAGAACCTTTTGTTGGAGCTGGTTCTGTTTTTTTAAATACTAACTATAAAAGTTATATCTTAGCGGATATCAACCATGACTTAATTTCATTATTTACATTATTAAAATCAAGTCCAGATCAATTTATCCGTGACCTTAGATTACTATTTGTTGCTCAAAATAATCACGCAGATGCGTTTTATCAACTGCGTGATGTATTTAATGGAAGTAAAGATCAGTACATCAGATCACTTTTATTTGTCTATTTAAATCGACATTGTTATAACGGCTTATGTCGTTACAACAACAATGGACTATTTAACGTACCATTTGGACGTTATAAGACAATTTATTTTCCTGAAAAAGAACTTTACTTTTTTGCAGAAAAAGCTCAAAGAGCACAATTTATTTGCGCACCTTACCACGAAGTAATGAAAAAAGCGGCAAAAAATTCAGTAATTTATTGTGATCCACCCTATATACCCCCAAATGAATCAGCTGGATTTACGGCTTATTACTCAAATATATTTGGATTTGAAGAGCACAAAAACTTGTCAGAATTAGCTGAAACTATGGCGTATAAAAAAAACATACCCGTGCTTGTGTCTAATCATTATACTGATTACACAATGAACCTTTATAACAATGCAAGCGAACTTTATAGAACAGAAATGAGACGTTCAATTAGCTGTGCTGGTAAAGGAAGAAAAAAAATTGACGAGATTTTAGCATTATACAAAAAGTCTTAGATAGCTAAATATAAGGCGAGTTATTAGAGGTAAGTTATGAAAGAATACATTATTGCTCCATCAATATTATCGGCTGATTTCGCTCGTCTTGGTGAAGATACACAAAAAGTGCTGGATGCAGGAGCTGATGTAATACATTTTGATGTCATGGACAACCATTTTGTACCTAATCTCACAATGGGAGCAATGTTTTGTAAAGCTTTACGAAACTACGGTATTAAAGCCCCTATTGATGTGCATTTGATGGTATCACCTGTTGAAGAGATAATTACCTCATTTGCCAAAGCTGGGGCAACCAATATATCTATCCATCCAGAAGCTACTATCCATTTGGATCGTTCATTACAGTTAATTAAAGATCATGGCTGCACAGCTGGTATTGTATTTAATCCAGCTACACCACTTGATTATTTAGATTATGTCATAGATAAAATTGATATTATTTTATTAATGAGTGTTAACCCAGGTTTTGGAGGTCAATCTTTTATACCTTCAACAATTAAGAAATTACAACAAGCTAAACAGCGCATTATTGAATCTGGACGCAATATTCGTTTAGAAATTGATGGCGGTGTAAAAATTGACAATATTGCCGAAATAGCTAGAGCTGGTGCCGATATGTTTGTTGCTGGTTCAGCTATATTTAGCCAACCCGATTATAAAACAGTTATTGACGCCATGCGTAAAGAATTAGCAGGAGTTGAACATGAATAAACTAGAAAATATTCAAGCAGTAGCTTTTGATTTAGATGGTACATTAGTTGACAGCGTACCAGGACTAGCATTAGCAACACAAAATATGTTAGCAGACTTGAATCTACCTACAATCAGCAACGAACAAGTCAAAAATTTTGTAGGCAATGGTATTGATATTATGCTAGAACGAGTATTCAAAGCAATTGAAGTCGATCCATCAACAGAATTATTTGCCAAAGCTAAAGAGCTATTTAATCAGCACTATGATAAAGTCATCGATGCAGAAACAAAACTATTTCCCAATGTTAAAGAGACCTTAAAAGTACTTCACGATAATAATTATCCACTAGCATTAGTAACCAATAAACCGGCACAATTTTTGCCTGCTCTGCTGACTTCTTTAGGTATAAAAGAGTACTTTTCATTAGTGCTTGGTGGGGGAGATGTGATTAAATTAAAACCACACCCAGCGCCTTTATACCAAGTAATGGCTAAATTTGGATTATTCTGTGATCAGTTACTTTTTGTTGGCGATTCAAAAAATGATATTACTGCAGCCCAAAATGCTAACTGCCCAACTGTTGCATTAAGTTATGGTTATAACTATGGCATATCGATCGCCACTAGCAACCCTGATTTCTTATTTGACGATTTTAAAGATATATTAACATTATTACCTCAGCCAAAAGCTAAGGCAAAAAAATAATTAGCATAGATTAGGAATAAATTATGAGCAAACCGATTGTATTTAGTGGCGCTCAGCCATCAGGAGAACTAACACTTGGTAACTACTTAGGTGCTTTAAAGAATTGGATGGCTCTGCAAGGCGAATATGATTGCATTTATTGTATCGTCAATCAACATGCAATTACCGTACGCCAAGATCCGAACAAATTACGTAAAGCCACATTAGACACACTCGCCCTATATTTAGCTTGTGGTATTGATCCACAAAAAAGTACCATTTTTGTACAATCACAAGTGCCTGCGCATGCAGAACTCGGCTGGGCATTAAACTGTTACACCTATTTTGGTGAACTAAGCCGTATGACTCAATTTAAAGATAAATCATCTCGTCATTCTGAAAACATCAATGTGGGATTGTTTGATTACCCAGTACTGATGGCTGCGGATATTTTGCTCTATCAAGCAAACTTAGTGCCAGTAGGTGACGACCAAAAACAACATCTTGAACTATCACGCGACATTGCTATGCGATTTAATGCACTTTATGGTGATATATTTACTATTCCTGAACCCTTTATTTCGAAAGTGGGAGCTCGCGTCATGTCACTACAAGAACCCACTAAAAAAATGTCTAAATCAGACGAAAATCGCAATAACGTAATTGGTTTACTCGAAAATCCAAAAGATATCGAGAAAAAAATCAAACGTGCAATGACCGATTCAGATGAGCCACCTGTGGTACGTTACGATCTAAAAAATAAAGCTGGTGTTTCAAACCTACTTGACATTTTAACTGGCGTGACAGGTAAGCCTATCAGCGAACTTGAAAAAGAGTTCGAAGGCAAAATGTATGGCCACCTTAAAACCGAAGTAGCAACACAAGTCATTGATATGCTAACTACACTTCAAGCGAAGTATCATCAGTATCGAGATGATGAAAGTTATCTAATTTCAATAATGCAAGAAGGGGCAGAAAAAGCACGCTCAAAAGCCGAACCAACTTTGAAAAAAGTTTATAATGCAATCGGTTTTGTATAATTGAAGAATTAATAACTGATTGTTACTAAAAATAAAACAGTATGCAATGGCTTTAAGATACAAGGAAAATGGGTAACGATTAAAGCCATTTAAATATACAGGTTAGTTATGAAGATTATTATTCTTGGTGCAGGACAAACAGGTAGTGCGCTTGCTGAATATCTTGTCACTGAAAAACAAAACGATGTCACGGTGATTGATGAAAATTATGATAAATTACAATCACTACAAGAACGTTTTGATTTACAGGTGATTTGCGGAAAATCATCTTACCCACAAGTTTTAGAAAGTGCAGGTGCTGAATCAGCTGATATGCTTGTTGCTGTAACTAACTCTGATGAAGTCAACATGATGGCCTGCCAAATTGGGCATGTCATGTTCAATATTCCACAAAAAGTTGCGCGCATTAGAGCACCTGAATACAATAACGAAAACTACCCTCTTTTCAATAAAGATTGTATTAATATCAATCATATCATTGCTCCAGAAAACCTTATCACCAACCATATTAGTCAATTAGTACAATATCCTGGTTCGCTACAATTTGCATCTTTTTACGACAATCGTGTCTGTTTGGTTGCCGTTACCGCTTATTATGGCGGTGCTTTAGTAGGTAGTGAATTATCAGAACTCAAAGAACATTTACCACATGTTGAAGCTCGAGTTGTTGCTATTTACCGTAAAAATCGTTTTATCCGCCCGCTTGGTTCAACACTTATCGAAGCAGGCGATATGGTCTACTTTATAACGCCACCCGTTAATATCAAAGCAGTGACCAGTGAGTTACAACGGTTAGAAAAACCATATAAACGAATAATTATCAGCGGCGGCGGTGGTGTAGCTGTCGCTCTAGCAAAACGTTTAGAAAATGACTATCAAGTCAAATTAATTGAGCGGAATGCCGAACGAGCCGAATTAATTGCCGAGCAACTCGTTAATACAACAGTATTACATGGTGAATCATCGGACCAAGAATTGCTCTCACAAGAACAAGTTGAGCTTACTGATCTATTTATCGCTGTTACCAGTGATGATGAATCCAATATCATGTCTTCTATGTTAGCCAAAAGAATGGGAGCAAAAAAAGTAATTGTACTAATTCAACGCCAAGCCTACCTTGAACTAATTAATGATAGTGTGATTGATATTGCGATTTCTCCACAACACGCCACAATATCTGAGCTATTAAGCCATGTTAGACAAACTGGGGTTGTTAAAGTTGTTTCATTAAGACAAGGGGAATCCGAAATTGTCGAAATTATTGCCAATGGTAATAGTGAAACATCAAGACTGGTTGGCAAAAATATTAATGGCTTAAAACTCCCATCGGGTGCAACCATCGGAGCTGTAGTGCGTGGAGAAGATGTTATTATCGTTAATACTGATTTAACCATTGAAGACAATGATCATCTAATCATCTTCTTACCAGATAGAAAAGCAATTACTGATATTGAAAGATTATTACAATAGCTTGTTAAAAACAGATAATCAGTTCATAATAAAAAATCATTTTGACTCGGGGTGTTTTTTGTCTAAACAAAAAACTGAGATTTCACCCGTTGAACCTGATCTGGATTATACCAGCGTAGGGAAGTCTAAGCCATAAAAGCCTTAAATTGGCAAATTCTTCCCGACATTTATAGAACTAATAAATCAGTAAGAAAGGAAGAAATATGTCAGTAACCAAATCATTCCAAATTACCCAAACCGCTCCTTTTATCAATCATATAAAACAAAAACGCCCACTAGTGCATTGCATTACTAATGATGTAGTCCAAAACTTTACCGCCAATGTGCTACTTGCTATTGGTGCATCTCCTGCAATGGTGATTGCCGAACAAGAAGTTGCTGAATTTGTCAACATTGCCGATAGCTTACTGATTAATATTGGCACTATTCACAGCAACACAGCCCAAAGTATGCTATTAGCGGCCGCCAAGGCACAGCAAACACAAACTCCATGGGTACTCGATCCTGTTGCTGTAGGAGCTGCACTTAATTATCGAACTGAAATTGCACATCAATTATTATCATTTAATCCCACAGTAATACGAGGTAATGCTTCAGAAATATTAGCACTAAATGGTCAAAAATCTTTCTCAAAAGGCCCCGACGGTCAAGACACAACTCAATCAGCTTTAAACGCTGCCCAAGAGTTTGCGCAAAAATATCAAACTATTGTCGCAATGACAGGCGATGTTGACTATATAACTAACGGAAACAGCACATATAGTATAACTGGTGGTGATATTGCTTTAACAAAAGTAACAGGTACAGGATGCTCATTATCTGCAATGGTAGCGGCTTTCATAGCTAATTCGCCTGACCCACTATTAGCCACTGCCTGTGCATGTTTTATGATGAAAAAAGCTGGTGAGCTAGCTAATAAACAACAAGGACTGGGGACTTTCTCGATATCACTATTAGATCAACTCTCAACATTTAATCCATCGCTTTAATAAGGAAACCAGATGAAAAAACAACTGGATTTAACCCTCTATTTAGTCCTTGATCCATTATTATGCGGCGGCATTAATGGCATGGTAAACACCACCAAAATTGCTGTTTCAAATGGTGTGACTGCAATACAGTTAAGATCCGAACGTGAGTTTAGCGGTAAAGATTGGTACTACGCTGCCTTAGCATTGAAAGAAGCATTAAGCGACACCTCTGTTCCACTATTTATAAATGATCATGTAGATATTGCTTTAGCGGTTGATGCCGATGGTGTCCATATTGGACAAAGTGATTTGCCTGTTGATGTAGCTCGACAACTTATCGGCAAAGATAAATGGTTAGGTCTTTCGGTAACTAACCAACAACAACTTAAAGCAGTTCCTTGGCAGCAGGTTAATTATATTGGCATAGGGCCTATCTTCCCAACCATAACCAAAAAAAATGCAACGGTAGCAATAGGAACTGAACAATTAACTGAATTAGTCAAACTAAAACAGTGCCCAGCTGTTGCCATTGGTGGTATTGATGAAAACAATATAACTAATATTATTCAAACGGGCATTGACGGGGTTGCTGTAGTTTCGGCTATTTGTGGCAAAAAAGATATTCAACAAGCAACATTATCGCTTATCAACAAAATCAAACAAGTTAAATAGGAAATACTATCATGACAACAATTGCATTAACCATTGCAGGATCTGATCCTAGCGGTGGTGCAGGTATTCAAGCCGATCTAAAAACTTTTTCTGCACTTGGTGCATATGGTATGTCAGTTATCACTGCCCTAACGGCACAAAGCACGCAAGGGGTTGATGCGGTATTAGCTATATCGCCCGAATTTATTGAAGCCCAATTTAATACACTTTATCAAGATATTCAAATTGATAGCGTAAAAATGGGTATGCTAATGAATAAAGAAATAGTTGCAACCGTTTACCACCTTCTTAAAACAAACCCTATTCCTACTATCGTGTTAGATACTGTAATGGTTGCTAAAGGTGGACATCCCCTTTTAAAGTCTGATGCCGTAACAGCTATTCGTGAGCTTTTATTACCCTTAGCCACAATTATTACTCCCAATCTACCAGAAGCAGCCGCGCTACTTGATTGTGATGAAGCTAAAACCGAAGATGAAATGCAAAAGCAAGGGCATGAATTACTCAAGTTAGGCTGTAAAGCGGTATTAATGAAAGGGGGACATTTGCCTAGCAATGAAAGCCCTGATTATTTGATCACACACAATAATATAATAAGAATGACCTTTCCACGCATCCAAACTAAAAATACTCACGGAACGGGGTGCACATTATCAGCAGCTATTGCAGCATTATTACCTAAAAATAATTTAGAAGAAGCAATCGCCCAAGCAAAAAATTATCTACAAGGCGCAATTAGCCATGCCGATGATTTAAATATAGGGAAAGGAATTGGACCAACGCATCATTTTTACCGCTGGTGGTAATTGTTCAAAATATTAATGGGATTTACGTTACTAACTATTGCATATAACAACAAATCCCATACGCAACTAATGCAGATCTTTTGCTTCACTCGTACTACAACTGAGCGTTCCTCGCTTTCCTTGCTCGTCTTCAAAATAATCAGCCCAACAACTTTTCATTGATAAATCAATTTGTTTTATCAACTCAACTCTAGTTCCATTATAAGAACAACTAACATAATAAGGTTCAACATCTGTCTTATAATTAACTTCCCATATTAACTCATGTTTCTTACCGTCAACCGTTCCTTTTGCTGGTTTTAAAGCCGCCATTCTAGAAGGCTTATCGTAATAAACAATCATACTAAAAAAGGATGCCTCCTTACTATTTATATCATTAGAAACTTCCCACCCATCAGGCATATTTACAACTTCTTCTTTAATATTAAATTTTTGTGGACAATCAATCTGATAAGCATTAACAAAAAAAACTGCACCACACCAAGCCATAATAGCCACAGTAACACTCAATATTTTACCTTTCATAATATATCCTTATAACAATAGCCTATTAATAAACAGATAAAAGCATTCTAGCATTCCCCAAAATATGCCAATACCTTAAACAAAGTTTTATTAGTTCTGTTTTAATTTGAAATTTCAACAAATTAAAATAGAAAAGATGCTTCAAAATAGCCTAGTGCCGTCAAATATAGATGTAGTTATTACACAATCCTAACAAACTCATAACCAGCCTCATTAACAGCAGTAATCGCAGCTTCTTGCGAAATAGAACTATTTTCGATATCAACCTCGTGTTTGGTTAAATCAACGGTCACTTTTGCATTTGGATCAATATCATTAATTGCTTTTGTTATTGCTTTAACACAGTGTTGACAACTCATATTATCGACTATTAATTTCATGAAAACCTCTCTATTTCTAATGCATTTTTAATAAATAACAGGTCTATTTATAACACTAATTTTATTTGATTACATTTAATTTTTTTTACAAACATGATAAAATTCACTCACTTTTTATACTTATAACAAAATATTATGATGAAAAAAATAAAATATTCTTTACTGCTAATTTGCAGTTTAATCCTTGTTGGATGTTCTGAACCTAGCTCTATCGACCGTTGGATTGACAATCCTACTGCTAACGAAATAAAAGTCACTATTGATGGTAAAGAACTAACTATCCCGGCCAAATCAGGTGTTAATTATACATTTGAATACGGCAAACATACTTTATCGTATAATAATGACGACTTCAATTTTGTCGTAAAACCGGCTCAATTTGGAGAATTAGGTCTTATTAACCCAACACAAAGTAACTATTATTTATACACTGTCATCTATTCAACGTCTGAGTTGAATGATGAACAATACGAAAAGATCTTAAGAGAAAACAGAGAAATAAATAACATCCCAGCCATTATTGATGGTAAAGAGCAAGAAATAGAAATGCCAGCAAAATTAATCAATGATGTATTTATTGAATACAGCCAATATCGTTGGGATTATTCTTATGATCAACCTTTCCCAGAAGAAATAACCCAAGACCTAAGATTAAAGAAAAACCAATCTTATCAACAACGTTTTAGAAAATTATATCGTGAAAGCGACTTTATTGAATTCTTAAAAGAAGATGAACAAGAAGACATTAGCTTCCCTTACAACCCTAAAAAGTTCAGCGAGATAAGCCAATATGTTATTCCTAAGATTGACTTAAATAACATAAAATGCGAAGCCGGTCGCCAATATATGGAAGGCCTGTTAAATGATTGGAATCATCTTATGACATTAAAAGGTAGTGATTTTACAAAACCATACGACAATTTGGCATCAAATGATGCAATGGCTAAAAGCTATGGTGCAGAAGACAAATGTACAGAAGAAAACGATCCTGAGAAAACTTATAGAAAAGAATTGAGGCAATTCGTTGATGCTCTCAGAAATACTCGCGATGTTAACTTTTATGTAATTAAATAGCATTGCCTTAGTCATTTCCAAAAATAAAAAAGAGGTTGTTAAACAGCCTCTTTTAACAGGAAAAGATAATTTCAAATGGATTTTATGCACCAACAAACGAACAAGCTGTTTTCCCATTTTTATTTCAAGAAAAGTACTAAAATTTTTATTCTACTATTTACATCTTGCAAAAAGATAATTATGATACGCGCCATTATTAACCGCAAAGGAGAATTGATTATGATTTATTTAACTAACCTTTGCAGGCTTATCGCAAAATAATTAAGTAATTACCTATCCAACCTTTTACTTCAATTCATTCTGCTAACTTTAGCCTGCCGATTAACTTATACCCAATGATTAAAGACAACTTTATATTAATAAAGTAATGTTTGAAAAGAATAAATTTATTGTGATCTAATCACTATTAAAGAGTTAGGTGTTAAGTAAAATTTTAAGTAAGCTTTCACCTTCAACATATCTTTCTTGCATATGATTTTTTCAAAACAATAGTCTTTATACATCCTCAGGGTAAACCAAAAACAATAATACTTATTAAATGGATTGATATATGGACAATTCTATACAGATATTATCTGACAAAGCATCATATATAGCCTCAAAAAATACATGGATCGAAGGTTTAGCTATTGAGCAATTACTAACAACTGCAAATTTACCCAGTATGGTTAAAGTAGTTGGAATGCCAGATCTTCATCCAGGAAAAGGCTATCCTATTGGGGCGGCTTATTTAAGTCGTGAAATCATTTATCCTGCTTTAATTGGCAGCGATATTGGTTGTGGTATGGGATTTTGGCAAACAGAAATTAATATTGCTAAACTAAGCGTAGGTAAACTAGAACGGCAAATCGGCAATATTGATCAACCAGATATACGGCACAAATATAATCTTGGCACAATTGGCGGTGGTAACCATTTTGCTGAATTACAAAAGGTTAGTAAGATTTTTGATGAACAGTTATTTAATCATTATCAACTTAATGCTAAAAAATTATTTTTATTAGTACATAGTGGTTCAAGAGGATTAGGACATCAAATTTTACAAAATCAAATATCATGCTTTGGTTATCAAGGTTTGCCTGAAAATAGTCCAGAAGCATTAAACTATCTAACTAAACACGACAACGCCGTGGCGTTTGCAACATTAAATCGCCAAACTGTTGCTGAAAGATTAATGAAAAATCTGAATACACAAGGGACAGAAGTGTTAAATGTGTGCCATAACTTTCTGGAAAAAGTAACGTTTTCGAAACAAAACTATTGGTTACATCGTAAAGGAGCCTCTTCAGCTACGGATGAACTAGTGATTGTGCCAGGATCGCGAGGGGATTATAGCTATTTAGTCAAACCAATAAAGAGTGAAGACCTACTTATGTCATTAGCTCACGGCGCAGGGCGTAAATGGCGACGAACCGATTGTAAAGGTAAGTTAGATAATCGTTATTCAATGCAAGAGTTAAAAAGAACTAAATTAGGTACTCGCATAATTTGTGAAGATAGTCGCTTAATTTATGAAGAAGCCCCACAAGCATATAAATCAATCGATAGTGTGATTGAGTCTATGCAACAAGTCAATATTGTTAAAGTCATTGCACAGCTTACGCCAATATTGAACTATAAAACACAAGGAGGTCATTAATGGCATTACTCTTTTTTTCATCTGCCAGAGGACCTGCCGAGTGCACTTTAGCTGTTTCCAAAGCAGTAACAAAATTCTTAGATGAGGCAAGACAATTATCGGTAACAACCGAAATTGTCGAAAACGTATTGGGTGATAACCCCAATACTTTTCGATCAGTCCTTATTTCGGTTGAAGGTTTACAAAGTGAACAATTAATTCAACGTTGGCTTGGAACCATACAATGGATTTGTCAAAGTCCGTATCGACCGACGCATAAACGTAAGAATTGGTTTATCGGTATTACTTGCCTAAAAAATCCCTCGCAAATAGTGGATAGTAGCATTGAATTTACGACTATGAAATCATCAGGTGCAGGTGGCCAGCATGTCAATAAAACCGAATCAGCAGTAAGAGCAACACATCTTGCGACGGGGATTAGTGTTAAAGTACAAACAGAACGAAGTCAACATGCCAATAAACGGTTAGCTAAATTATTACTAGCCCATAAACTTGCCGAATACGAAGCAAATACACATCAACAACATAAGACCACGCGCCAACAATTTCATTACTCGGTGCCAAGAGGTAATAGTAGTTTAGTATTTTACGGTGAAAAATTCAGCGAAAAAAGACACTAACCATGTTACTAATATAATAGTTTTATTATTTATATGAATAATAAAACTTTATTTACCAACACTATAAATAAAAAGCATTTAAAACATTAATATACACTTCATGTTACATAGTAATAAATAATTAAACATAATTTATATGGAATATTGATACTTTATAAATCCCAAATATATCAAAATTCTATTTTTATCATTATAATTACCTTTCACCCTATATGCTCACTTAATATATTGCATTAATTATTAAAGGAAATAAATCAATAATGTTACTTAATAGCAATCAAAAATTAGGCATATTTTGTCTTACACTGTTTTCGGTTAGTTTCATTATCTTAATGCAAGTGCATTTAATGCCTGCAGTAATTGCAGGCTTATTAACCTATACGTTAACACAAAAATTAGATGATTTTTTATCACAAAAAATGCTACGTTTTAGCCATAGGTCAAAATTAATTTCGGTATTGGTACTTACAACTTTAATTATTGGCATTTTTATTGGTGGCTTTTGGTATTTATTTGCTTGGTTTGTTGATATGGCCAAGCATCCAACCGAAACATTAACAAATTTGAAATTACTGGTCAACAATGTAATCAGCAGTCTACCAACAAGTATTACCCATTATTTACCTGATGATCTAGATGAAGTTAAATCAACTATAATGACTTACCTTAAAGATCATGTGTTTTATCTACAATCTATTATTAAAAAAGTGTTTCATGATCTAATTATATTAATTGTAGGAATGATCATTGGATTAATTCTGGGTTATAAAGAAAATCAACGCAACGCTGATCATAATCAAATTACACAAAGGCCATTGACTAAAGCCTTGAAAACTAGCCTAAACCGATTAGTAGTGGTTTTCCAATATGTAGCTATCTCTCAAGTTGTGATTGCATTATTTAATACCGTAATGACGGCGATTTTACTATTTATTATTCTGCCCGTGTTTGGTATTCATTTACCATTTAGTAAAAGTTTAGTGCTGGCAACATTTATTTTTGGTCTAATTCCAATTATTGGAAACCTGATTGTCAATACAATAATCTTTTTTGTCGCATTTACCGTATCATTTTCTGTTTCAATAATAATTATTGTTTATTTAATTTTAATCCATAAAATGGAATATGTACTTAATGCTAAAATTGTCGGAACAAAAATCCATGCTGGTATCTGTGAATTACTAATTGCGATGCTATTTTTAGAAACTCTTTTTGGTGTCATTGGTTTAATTTTTGCGCCTATTTTTTATGCGTTTATAAAATTATCACTAAAAGAATTACGAATTATTTAAATCTATTCAAATTAAGATTTGTATAAATTGATAGTTATCTGATTGTTATAAAATAGATTTTCATAGTAAAAAATAAGTTAATTTATTAGCACATAGTCAAAACTTTAAAATCACCAAAATTGTTCAGATAAACCATTAATTTTATTGAAGCTTATGTTTAATGTTTTTAAATAAATCAAACATTTATAGACTGACTATTTTTTATTACACCGATTTTGGATTAAAAAAAGCGCTTTTGTTATTTAATAACCGCTGCTTAATAACAAAAGCGCACATACGTTGTCTGCTTCAGCCCCTCTGCAACTCAAAAATGGAGAGATAAACAGCTAAGGTGTGCGTCGTCCTTGCCACACATGCCAAGGTCGCCACCCGCCATGTGTACTGCTAAGAAACCATTTTTCATCCAAACAAGGGATACTGGTCAAATAAGCAGAACCTACAAAACCCGCATCGGGGATAAAGAATGTGTCTATCATTCCCCACTCTGTGAAAAATCCTGCTCCTATTCGTCGTTGATAATGATTACCACTTGATGATGGTGTAGCGCCGACAGAGCCTTTACACCAATCGCCTTCCCATATACCCAAACAGACTGAGTTCGTTAGATCCTTTACTTACGGCACTCAATAGCCTAAGTATCTACACCACGTTTCTGTATTAGATTAGTATTAAGGATAAACGCAAATACCACCATTAGAACTAGGAACCCAATCTGATTTTAGATTTTTAACAGTACCACTGCCCGATTCTACGAAGAAATCGCTATCGCTAGTCCAATAGTTACCACGGCGGGAAAAGCCTGCACTATCGTACATAGTCAAGGTTCCCCATTCCGTTATGAGTCCTGATCCTATATTGCGTAGTACATCATTACGGCGTGACTGTGGTGAAGCGCCGTCTATTCCATTTCTACAAGGAAAATTGTCGTATCTGGGGTTACCTACGCCGCATTTCGCATTGGTCAGATCTTTTACTCTTGGCATACGATAACCTATCGCATTACACCATGCGGTTTGCTCAGATTGGTTACCCATTTTATCACCACGATGGACAAACCACTGCTTCAATATAAAACTATACTTTAATACCTCACCAGATCTATTTCTACCCACTAATTCAAATGTTTGCGGCAAATGTGGCTTACGAACTGGACTTGGATTATTGGAGTTTCTTTGAGCATGATTTGCTGATGGACCTGTTAAAATAACGCGTATAAATGTACTTTTTTTAAAAATAGTTCTTGTACTACAGGAAGGCATAAAACTTTCCAGAGTACTGCAAACCTCATAAAACCAAGACTCATTCCTTGGTATACTTGTCACTGTGGCAGTAATTCCTTCATGTGTATCAGAATCCCATATTAAATCATTTACATTTCCCTCTAAAACTAAATCAAAAAATAACCCATCAGCACCAGTGGTAGGAAAATTAAAAGCATATAAAGGATGTAGTTGAGCAAAAAATCCTTTATTGTAAACAAATTCAGGTGTCGTGGGTTCAGGTTGAATATCGTTAATACCTTCATTATAAAGATAGTAAGGGGAAAGGGTAGGGGTCGCAAATAAGATAACTGGATCAGCAGGTAGCATTATTGCATCACTACGATGACTATTTACACGACCACTTTTACTAGTTAATGCCTGTAAATTCCATGAAGATGACAATAATAACAGCCCCAACACCAATAAGCTTTTTTGGAACAATTTCGATAATACGTTGAGAGATAATTTGGAAGATATAAATGAGCTTCGTGTAAAAACTTGTCGAATAGGATTATTTGATAAATTTAAGACATAGGTTTGCCAGTGCTTGTGCCTTGTGCCTTGTGCCTAAAATGGTACTGCATTTCGTTTCACCTGTCAAGTAATATTTTGTTTTATTTGAATTTTTATAATTATTTGCTTATTTAATAAGCTTGTTTTCCTACAGCGATAAAAGTATAACCATTTAAAAAATAGTTGGCTAGTTTTTTGGCGGACTTTTTTGTAAAGAAATGTAAAGATGAAAACGGTTCAGCTTTAGAGATAGGTGAATTTTATAATTAAAATAGGGTATTAGCTTTAGGACTTTTTGATTTTTGCGGAATAATTAATATTGCTGATAACATCTAAAACACAAACACACCCAACAGCCCATAACCTTACTTTGTTATCGGCATGCTTTGATGCTGTGATAAGGCAAGCATATTAATATTGTGGTGCTATAAGTGTGTTTTTTACTTTAAAATCGTTCAGGTAGACCATTGATTTTATTTAAGTTTTTGTTTGAATTCTTAAATAAAATAAAACAATTATAGGCTAGTTATTTTTTTATTACATTGAATTTGGCTTTTTAATAAAAGCGCTTTTGTTATTTGATAATAGTTATTTAATAATAACTTGTTAATAACAGTCAGTTAATAACAAAAGCGCAAGCTTTTAGGTCGTATCGGTCGGGGTGCTATTTTGATTTTCTGCCATTAAAGCGCAAGGCTCGCAGGCCTTGCCTGCTCAGCGCCCCCCACTTACGCGGGGGCTTTATTCTTTGTTATATTATCCTCTCAAGCACCGTAACCCCCTTCCGCGCCCTAAGGATTAAGAACTAAACGCTAAAAGCTAAGGTGCGGTGCAAAGGCCATAGCGGGAGTCGCTGGCACTGGGGCCGTGGACGTAGCCGCCGTACGAGTAGACAGAGAACTGGTCGCTACCTGTTGCGTCGCTCGTCAAGTAGACGACGTTGACGAAGCCCGCACCAGTGTAGTAGGCCAGGGAGCCCCACTCCGTGAAAAATCCTGCTCCTATGTTACGCTGGTAATGATTACCTGATGAGCTAGGTGTGGCGCCTAAATTATTATAGTTTGAATTGGTTAAATCTCTTACCCTCGGCATGCGATAACCCAAACCATTACACCATGCTAACTGTTCACTATAAAAGCCCCCGTACATCGTCCGATTGACGAACCACTGCCTTAATACAAATCCATAACGAACCTCATTACCACTTCTATCCCTACCAACCAACTCAAATGTCTGCGGCAAAGATGGCACGGTAATTTGACTAGGACTGGGATTGTCCCACTGGCTTCTTGCCTCTGGACCATGCAACGTTACCCGTGTTACATATTTTGATTTATCGGTAATCCATATATCACCTTGGTTCGGCGGCAACCTCCAACTCACTGTTGCATTTAGACTACCACTCGTGTTAACTGTCCAACTCAATTGGCTTGCATCTACCCCAACTATATCCAAATCAAAATACAATCCATCTGCACCTGTAGTAGGAAAATTTCTGTCGTAAGATGATGAGTTTGTAAATACATCTAAAAAACCCTTAGTAGGACTCCATATGTTAGCAGGACCAGCGAAGCTTGGGTCGTCCCAATCATAAATACCTACTGTGCCACCATAAAACAAATTCGGCCTGACCGAACAAATAACCGGCGCTGATGGCGGAGTGATATAATACTCCGCTGTTCCTCCACTAAACGTACTACTATTCGGCATGCCATAACGAGTCTCTAAAGTTCCCCCTGAACTATCTAAGGTTACCTTATAAGGTGCTTTACATAGACTTAATGCATCACTACGATTAACGGTATTGCCATCTTTATCTTTTATTACTAACGATATACTTCCTGATGCGGTGACTTCACCTGCTCGCTGTCCATCCCCATCATCGTCTCTCCATTTACCTTGTGTCACTAAGTCATTTATATCTATTGAGTCGCTTGATGACGGAACTATCATTTCAATATCAGCCAAAGTATCCCCTACATTAGATAACTCGATTGGCGCTGTCGGTGATGAAGGATTATTTTGCGGTGTGAATGTTCGACCGTCTGATAACTTAATACCTAATAATTCCCTTATTTCAGTCACTTTAGTAACACCGCCATCAATAGTTAAATAAGGCACAGTACCATGAATGCGCTCAGAAGTCGTGGCCGATAAAGCCTGCGATTCTAAAGAGTACGGCAATAACAACAACGGCGCTAATGCCAATGGGATTTTTAAAGATAGTTTTGTGGATAATTTCGAAAATATAAATAAGTTTCGAGTAAAAACTTGTCGAATAGGATTATTTGATAAACTTAAGACATAGGTTTGCCAGTGCTTGTGCCTTGTGCCTTGTGCCTAAAATGGTACTGCATTTTGTTCCACCTGTCAAGTAATATTTTGTTTTATTTCGATTTTTTATAATTATTCGCTTATTTAATAAGCTTACCTTTCTAAAGCGATGAAAGTATAACCATTTATAAAATAGTTGGCTAGTTTTTTGGCGGACTTTTTTGTAAAGAAATGTAAAGATGAAAACGATTGGCTTTAGAGATAGGTGAATTTTATAATTAAAATAGGGTATTAGCTTTAGCGCTTTTTGATTTTTGCGGAATAATTAATATTGCTGATAACATCTAAAACACAAACACACCCAACAGCCCTGTTTGACGTGCTAGCTTTATTTCGTTATCGGTATATTTTGATGCTGTGATAAGGCAGACTGATTAGCATTGTGGTGCTATAAGTGTGTTTTTTACTTTAAAATCGTTCAGGTAGACTATTGATTTTATTTAAGTTTTTATTTGCATTTCTAAATAAAATCAAACATTTATAGGCTAGTTTTTTATTACGTTGAATTTGGCTTTTTAATAAAAGCGCTTTTGTTATTTGATAATAGTGGTTTAATAACCGTTGTTTAATAAAAAAGCTCAAGGCAAAAAGCCCTTGCCTGCTCAGCGCCCCAACTTACGCGGGGGCTTTATTCTTGGTTATATTACCTCTATTTACACCATAAACGCTTGTGCCCTATTCATATTCATAAGGTGTGGTGCAAATAACAGGAAATTGGAACATATACTGACCATCAGCAATAAGACCAGCAATAAAATCTTTACCCATACCCATAAAATCCATAACCATGCCTTCAGCCGTAACCGAATAGAAGTCACTCGTCCATAAATATTGCAAGGTGGAGGGGTTTTCGCCATAATCGCTCACAACACCCCATTCAGTAAAAAATCCAGCACCAATTTGTCGTTGATAAAAATTACCTGCTGAAGAAGGTTTAGCACCATCTGCATCGCATGGAAACGGCATCATCGGCCACGAAATACCACATTTAGCATTGGTTAAATCGCTTATCCGTGACATTTTATAACCCAAACTATCACACCATGTTGATTGTTTTACAAAACCAAACATATGATAATAGTCCAAACCACGACTAACGAACCACTGCTTTAACACAAATCCATACTTCACCTCATTACCAAGGCTATCTGTTCCCACCAACTCAAATGTCTGTGGTAAAGATGGAACTTTCAGTCGGCTAGGAGAATCTGAATCTATCTGACTAGGACTTGCACTAGGACCATTTAATGTTACCCGCGTAACATAATAATCTTCCTGATATCTCTCAGGAATCCAAATATCACTGTCACTTAATTGGATTGGTTTCCTCCAACTCACTGTTGCTTTTATATCCCCTTTCGTCTCAACATGCCAAGTCAACTGACTTGCATCTCCACCTTCAATACCTAAATCAAAATATAAGCCATCTAAACCCGTAGTTGGAAAATTAAGTCCATAATCGGATGAATTAGTTGCCTGAACAAAAAAACCCTTATTAGGATCCCATATGTTAGGTGGACCTGCGAAGTCCATCCCCCTACCATCAGTAATACTACCAAATCTTAGATTCGGCCTTACGTACCGCACAAAGTAACAACTGCCAGATGAATTCGGTTTGATGTAATATAGCACTGTACTATCACCAAAAATACTTTTATTCGGCACTCCATACTGAGTTGTTAAACTACCTTCTGTGCTACTTAATATTATCTTATAAGGCGCTTTACAAATATCTAATGTATCGCTACGATTAACAGCATTACCATCTTTGTCAGTAAAATAAACCGACAAACTTCCCGTTGCCGTAACTTTGTCACCACCATCGCCATCATCATCTCCCCAATTACCTCGAGTAATTAAATCATTTAAATTAATTGAATTTGTCCCCTGTGGCACCGCCATGTGTATATCATTAAAAGCACTTCCATTAATTAAGGTTATTGGATTTGTCGGACTCGATAAATTAGTTGATGGTCTGATGATACTACCATCAGGCAACTCAATAGCTAATAACGTGTCAGTCGTTGTTGCTTTTATTCGTCCTCCTTCAAACGTAAAGTACGGCGCACTACCATGAATGACCTTAGATGTACTTACCATTAATGCCTGTAAGCTAAATGAATATGGTAATAGCGACATCAATAGCAAAGACAACTGAAT
Organism: Gilliamella sp. Occ4-3; assembly: GCF_001690675.1. NCBI lineage: Bacteria > Pseudomonadati > Pseudomonadota > Gammaproteobacteria > Orbales > Orbaceae > Gilliamella > Gilliamella sp. Occ4-3. Next base: position 85 of record NZ_LZHR01000014.1, on the reverse strand, counting down.
TGGAAATTTGGGGATAAATTTTAATCGTGAAACAAATACAAATAAATCGACAGATTTATTTGATAAAATAAAAATTTTTAAGAAT
>NZ_LZHR01000013.1:0-1511 GCF_001690675.1 Gilliamella sp. Occ4-3 | reverse complement strand
CTGTATGCAGATATGTACCCCTATACCATTCATTATCTTGAAGGGGAAATAGATCCTAACGATCCTTATGACAAAATTAAGCAAAATAAAAGACTTAACTTAAAACTATCCCTTTATGCCAAAGAGGGATTATTTACCGAAGAGCTGGTCGGTCACGATGGCGACAAGCCACTATACCGCTATAATTTAACGGATGAAGGGCGTAAATATCTTGATAAAAAATGGTGGGGGGGAACAAATTTCTGCTTTGGTCGAATTGTAGTTGATAAAATTGATGAGGTTGATGATCAGTTGCAAGGAATGCGCATGATTTATTTTTATTACCATATGGAAAACGTGCCAAACTGGATAAAAAATAAGGATATTTATAGTCTGTATAAAGGCTATGGCGGTTTAAAGGAGGCTGTATTGGGCGATATACCCGCTCCAGGGACTCATTACTACAACATTCAATATGATGGTAGTTTAAAATTGACGGCGGGGACTAGTGGTCACTATGTTTTATAAGCATAAATCATGGGGTTATTAATAGGCAATAATTATGATAAAAAAACTAACCATCATTGCATTACTCATCAGTAGCGCACTAATTATATTTTTACTAAAAAATTGTAATAATTACCTTTATAAAGACCGCATACAGGAAGAAAATGATCGTATTAACCCTACCGGTAATAGAGCGGTTTGCCTGCGGGTGGGTAAAATTTATCAGGATATGTACCCCTATACCATTCATTATCTTGAAGGGGAAATAGATCCTAACGATCCTTATGACAAAATCGCTGCTAATAACGAACTTAACTTAAAACTATCCCTTTATGCCAAAGAGGGATTATTTACCGAAGAGCTGGTCGGTCACGATGGCGACAAGCCACTATACCGCTATAATTTAACGGATGAAGGGCGTAAATATCTTGATAAAACATGGTGGGGCGGCACAAATTTCTGCTTTGGTCGAATTGTAGTTGATAAAATTGATGAGGTTGATGATCAGTTGCAAGGAATGCGCATGATTTATTTTTATTACCATATGGAAAACGTGCCAAACTGGATAAAAAATAAGGATATTTATAGTCTGTATAAAGGCTATGGCGGTTTAAAGGAGGCTGTATTGGGCGATATACCCGCTCCAGGGACTCATTACTACAACATTCAATATGATGGTAGTTTAAAATTGACGGCGGGGACTAGTGGTCACTATGTTTTATAAGCATAAATCATGGGGTTATTAATAGGCAATAATTATGATAAAAAAACTAACCATCATTGCATTACTCATCAGTAGCGCACTAATTATATTTTTACTAAAAAATTGTAATAATTACCTTTATAAAGACCGCATACAGGAAGAAAATGATCGTATTAACCCTACTGGTAATAGAGCGGTTTGTCTTGCTGTGGGCGATCTGTATGCAGATATGTACCCCTATACCATTCATTATCTTGAAGGGGAAATAGATCCTAACGATCCTTATGACAAAATCGCTGCTAATAACGAACTTAACTTAAAA
>NZ_LZHR01000012.1:0-26893 GCF_001690675.1 Gilliamella sp. Occ4-3 | reverse complement strand
GTTTATTAATATCTATATTTTTTATTCCATCTAGTTTTGCTGAGGTAAAACCTTATGAAATTGTATCGCAAAATGATACTTCATTTGCAAATAGAAAAAGAGTTCAAATTTTTATTGTTTCACCTGAAGCAAAAACATTACAAGAAAGAATTGATACAGCCAAACTTGCCGCCACAGAGAATTCTTCAAAAACAGGAGCTAAAGTTGTAACTGTTTTCTTAATGCCTTTTCCAGAAGCTAAAGGGACAGGCTATTATTTAGCACAAGCTTCTTATTGGAGTGATGGTTGTGGCAATTCAGGAACACAGTGTGATGATAAGATCTGGCAAATAAATTCAACTGATCAACAATTAAGTGATGAACAATTAAAAGTCGCCAAAGAATATTATGCTAACGCTGATTTCTATTCTAATTCTAAAAAATTTCTTGATAAAGATGGGTTACCTGATGAGAAGAAAATAATTAGCCACATTACTAAAAAGCTTAAAATTAAAGCTAAAAATGTTGATTTTCCGTCATTATTTTTAGAACCAGTTGAATAAATTTTTTACCGGACACATAACGACATGAAAATGCAAAATTTAGAAAGAATGAATAAACTTTAAATCCTTTATATATTAGATAGCACGTTAAACGGTGTGCATCTTATTGTTAGCAATTCACTAAACCGATTAAAAATAATTTTATTAGGTTTGATTTTTAGCCCAAATTTGATAACGACTGTAAAAAACTTTCAGGAATCTATACCGTTTTAACTTAAAACAGGAATTAATACCATGTTGACAATGAAACTAAGATCGATATATATTAAAAATACGTTAGCAAAATCTAGCGTCAAGTTTAGCAGCTTGCGTATTCAAGAGAGCATAACCGCTCAGTGCGGTATTTTTATGCGTTAAGCTTAGTCGCATCTATTCAATGGTGGGCTGAGTGGGTCAGCCGAAAGGTTGGCTGGTCTTCCTGTAAGCCAGTTTCCACACCTGCTTAGTTCACCTCCAAGAGCGTGGAAACTCTTAAGGTGATTAAACTTTTTTACAGGAATTTAATCATGAAAAACTTTAAACAAATTACACCAGTCGACACATCAGAAAACGTTATCATCCATCTAAATAATTTTGCAAAAATCGAACAAGCCGAAACAATTGCCCGTAATTGCATCAATGCACATTCAACCCCCACCGATTTTATGGTGATAATTTGCTGTATTGCGGATTTATTGCATTCGGTGATTGAAAAATCTGAATAGAATTAGGTGGACTGGGCAAGGGAGCCGAAAGGCTCGCCGTTTCGTTGAGCGGTAATGCCAACCTTGTTCAGTTCGCCGTCAAATTGGCAAGCTGAATTAATACTTATCTCCGTTTATTCTTTTTCTTTTGTTTTTTGTTTTTTGTTTTTTCTTTTTTTTCGCTTTTCGTTCACCTCATCTTGAGTTGATTTTTTTTCTGCTATTTCATGAACATTAACCGTCTGACCAACTCTTACTATAAAACTAATCGCTTGTGTTGACATCTCTTTACATTTTTGGTTATTAATTGATGGTAGATTAAGATTATATTTTTCATTTTTATCGTAAATCAAAATGGCTTCATCAAATTTAGGGTTATTTTGAAAGTAAACATAAATTAACTTATTGTAAGGAAATTTTGCTTCATATAGCTTGCTTTGAGTAATTGGGATATGGCATTTTTTAAAATACTCATAACGTGTATTTAGGAAATTACTAGCTACTATTAAGATTATCTCATCAAATTTATTAGTTGATTTATAAGCTTGATATTTTCCTATTTTATTTTTCGCTGCGATTAATATATATTCTTCGTTATGATTTACATCTACTCTATTTACCAATACAGAATTATGACCCTCTTTAAAAAATTTTTCTGCAGCTAATTTAGTAGCACTCTTTGTCCCATTTAAGCTCTTTTTTACTTCTTCAGGCTCTGCTGTTATAATTTCGATGCCAACTCTTTTATTATTTTTTAGAATAATGGCGGCGTCAGGTTTATCTTTTTGACTTTCATCAATCTTGAAATCACCATATATTTTTTTTAACACTGGTACGGCAATATTTAATAAATATCTTTCAAACTCTATTTTTTTGTCGTTTGCATGTGCCATTTTATTACCTCCTTGCTAATTGTGTTTAAAATCAACATAAAATTTATATCATATAATTTGGTTTTTACATAAATAAAGTTGTAATTTTTTAACTGCATGATTAGGCTGCACGAAAATGAAAGATCTAAAAAGGAACCCGGATCGCTAAAGCCCTTATACTAGGGCTTCTTTTGTGATATTTGCAACTTTGCACAATTTTCCACATTTTTAGTGCGAGGGTGGCGTGGGGTTTAAATATCGCAATTTTACTTTTAGCCTTTATATCATAATCAAAAATCAACGACAACCCGTCTAAAACGCTCATAGTGAAGAGATTTTAAAATCTGTGAACAGCTATGTGTAGAATAAAAATCGCTTCTCTATGCGCTTTATAGTTAAAATTAAATTTTTAAATATTACATTTAGTTAGCTGAATTGTATATATATGTTAATAACAAAAAAAAGCCCCTTTCGGAGCTTTCATTTGTTTGATTATGTGATTAAGTCAAGCTACATTTAATTCAAGACGTTTACCCAAAGCAGACAATGCTTTACTGATCGTATCGATTTTTGTTGCATGCTCTAAATTAACAATACGTTGCACTTCTTGAGGTTTTACGTGAATACGTTTTGCTAGCTCGACGTTAGAAATATTCTGTTCAACCATTTCATTAAGTAAAAGCACTTTGGCAAAAATACTCACGGGTAATTCAATTAAATATTCTCCTTTTTTAGCCTTACTTGGTAATGGAACGGTACGATGATCTTCAAAATAAAAATCCATACTTGTTACTAATGCATCTTGAGCCATATCTAACGCATCTTGCAAATCATCACCACAAGTAATTGCTTCAGGAATATCCCTAAATGTTACTGTATAGCCATCATCTTCTTTAGTTAGTTTTGCAGGATAAAACATAATAACCTCTTTTAAAGAAAAGCCCCCTTAAGAGGGCTTAAGTTATTTTAGATTTAGTTGCTTTTTGATTGCTATCATTGTACCGTTTTTTAACTCCTTGCTAGGATGTCTTGGCATTGTTGATTGCTTTCCGTTGTAATAAAGTTTCAGGTGATTACTTCCTTGCTTTACTTCAACACCTTGAGCAACTAACCATCTTAAAAACTCACTTTGTTTCATTATTGCTCCGTGCTGTTTTAAGACAGCTAAATAATAAACAAAAATGTTTATTATTTCAATCTAAAAATAAACATTTTTGTTTATTTTTATTCAAGCAGGTATGGATTAAATTTAACTACCTCCTCACCCATCCAATCATTTAGCTGTAAAAATCTATCTTGCAACGGTTTAATTTCATTACGAGCAAATACTTTAGAGGCTTTTTCTGGATCACCAAATCCACCCGTGTTTTTTGGTGTTATGCCCATTAATGATGGCGGCACTCGGTGTGCAGTTAAGATATCATCTTGGCTTACTGACTTAATGTCTGCAAAATTATCTTTAGCGGCCACTTCTCCAACGGGTATCAGTTTTAATCCATCTGGCTTACCATTTGGTGAATACATTAGCAAATTACGGAAGTTTCCTGGTCCTCGACTGCTTTGTAATGCTTTCTTTAATTCTTCAATATCTTTTTCGTTATGTGATGGATTAGACAAATATAAAATAAACCCTGCATGCGAACCATTTTTATAATAACGTTGACGGAATACGGTAGCCGAGTTATCAAGCCAAACCGAATTAATGGCGGCTAAATATTCGGGTAATCCGTAAATTTCTTGGTTTATATCCGGTGCTAGCATATGCCAAACCGAACCTTTTTTAAATTTATGTTCTTCCCAATATTTATCAATATACCAATATTCGTTTTTTTCAACACCTCGCCGTGTGTATTTTGCCAGTGTTGGTTTTAGCCCCTCGGTTTGCTTTAGCATATTTGTTCGTTTTTCTAAATAGCAGTTGCCCAATATTAAAAAATCATTAGCGATTCGCTCAAATGCCTGACGTGATAAATATTTATGCGGAATAAATGTACTAGTTAAGATATTTCGTTTTACATAAATCGGGCTGCTATGATATGACGATGAACTAAAGGTATTGGCCAGAGTATCAAAATTAACTGGCGGTTCATACCAATTGCCACACGATGTGCATTGTAAATAACTTAATAAGTCTTTGGCATCGGCTAAAGGCTCACGATCGCCGAACGTAAAACATTCTATTTTTTCATCTTGTTGTATTAATTCTGTCATGACTAAAATACTCCCATAAAACCACTGTTACTGTTAGCTCCGCCAATACTTTCTAGCGGCTCGTTATAAATTGCGTGCATGGTTGCCCACGCAATATCGGCATGAGAAACCTCATCATTACGATCGGCCACATACGTTACATAACGCTGGCTGGCCGTTAATGTTTTTCGAATTGCCATAAATGATTGGGCTAAGTCTGTCCAACCTGCATCAAACTCTAAACGCTGACGCCTGATCACATCTTGCATTTTCAAAATTAGCCTTTGTTTAATCTCAATTGAATATTTAAATGCCACTACAGCAGGATAAAATTGTTTAACTAATTGATAAACCCCTTCACCTAATCCCGTGGCATCAATACCGATGTAGGTGACGTTATAGCGTTCGGTCATTTTTCGAATGGCTTCGGCTTGTGTGGCAAAATCCATACCCGTCCATTGATGCTTTTCAATTACTCGGAATTTACCACCTTCAACCATCGGCGGTGAAACAACTGCACACCCCGCACTATCCCCTGTGTGTGACGGGTCATAGCCGATCCATACTGGCCGTTCACCAAGTGGGCGCATTGCAAATGGCTTATAATCATCCCAAATATCCCAAGAATCGACCATACACGGTTGTAAACTCGATAGCGGAAAAACTGATGATGAATCATCAATAAAATTACATAAAAATAAATTAGCGAACTCATCGGGGCTATATTCTAGTTTTAGTTGATTAATATCGAATAAATCAAAGCCAAGTTTTTCCGCATCTTCAATAGTAACAATCTGCCGCCATTGTCCATCAGCACATAATTTGCCATTTTTTAAAGCTTGATGAGAAATATCAACATTAATACGTTGCTCTTTTCTACGTCCCTTATTGAATAGCTCGCCAGTCCAGAATTTATACGCTTCGTGATTAATACTAGAAGGCGTTGAAAAGTAGGTTTGTCGCCAACGTTTTTGGCTCGACATACCCGAAGCAACTTTACGCAATTCTAAAAATTTATTAATCCAAAAATATTCATCCAGATATAAATTACCGTGATAACTTTGTGCTGTTTTCGAGTTGGTACCTAAAAAGTAAAGGCGGGCGTCATTATGCGGAAAGTGGATAACTTCCCCTTTCAGATCCATATCGATACCGTGGAAAAAATCAATAATATATTGCCGAAATTGAAATGCTTGTGATTTTGATGCGGATAAAAATATCTGATTACGCCCAGTATTCACAGCATCAACCGCCCCTTCCTGCGCAAAAAACATAGTGGCACCAATCTGCCTTGATTTATTAATATTACGAATGCGATTTTGTAACCCAGCTCGGTACCAAACTTTTTGATGCTCATATAAGCCATCATTAAATAGTTCGTTAATTTTTTCGATCTGCTCATCAGTTAAAAGATTAGTTTTAGGCTTTTGCTTCGGCTTGGCATTACGGTTGGCAATATTAGGGTTTAAATCAACTTCATTACCGCCATTTTGATATTTTTCAATTCTGGCCGTACGTTCTAGCTGACGGCTAAGTAAATCAATCTCTTTAAAATCTTTACCTTCCTTATTTGGCTTGATAACAAGATGGATTAATTGCGCTTCAAGAACGCCGTTAACCCTATCCAATACGGTTGATTCATCCCACTTATCACGCCGTTTCCAGCTATGGATAGTATTAATATTTTCATTCAACAATTCAGAAATACGGCTAATACGATACCCAGCCCAATACAGCGATCTGGCCGCTTTTCTTGGATCGGTATTATCGCTAATTAAATGATCTAATAAATTGACGTTTACCATGTGTTCTCCTTTAGTAACGCCAATTTACCTATGATTTTTGTTTTTTTATGTTTGTTCAGGTTGTAAAACTCTAATTTACAAGTTGCCCCAATTGCTCTCTTTTGTTTGTCAATTCAACATAAGGCAAAACAATCAGCTAAGGATTACAACAATGGGCACAGAAGTTAAAAAGTCAAAAAAAATTAAATCAAAATGGTTTCGTGTTGCTGTCGAAGGTGCCACCACCGACGGACGTAAGATCCAAAAAGAATGGATCGAGCAAATGGCAGAAAATTATAATCGTGATGTTTATGGCGCACGTATCAATTTGGAACATATCAAAGGTTATTCACCTGATAGCCAATTTAAACGCTATGGCGATGTATTAGCATTACGAGCAGAGGAAATCAAAACCGGTCCATTAGCTGGCAAGCTGGCATTACTTGCACAAATTGAACCAACTGATGAGCTCATTGAGCTTAATAAAGCTAAACAAAAAGTTTACACCTCTATCGAAGTTAATGCCGAATTTGCTGACACTGGCGAAGCTTACCTTGTTGGTCTTGCTGTTACTGACGACCCAGCTAGCCTTGGTACCGAATTTTTAGAATTCAGTGCAAAAGCAAACGTTAACCCGTTAGCTAGCCGCAAACAATCACCAAATAACCTTTTCACCGTTGCCGAAGAAACAGTGATCGACTTTGAAGAGGTGGATCCCCAAAACGATACCGCTTTTAGTGCCATGTTAGATCGTCTAACGGGTTTATTTAAAAGTAAATCAGAAAAAGACTCAACTAAGTTTGTACAACTTGGTGAGATTATCGAACAGTTCGCAAAGGCGACAACTGAACGCTTTACGAATCTTGATGCCAAAATTGTTGAATTAACCAACGAACTTACCAAAGTAAAAAAACAAAATACTGAGCTTGTCGAGCTATTGAGTGAACTTCCTGAATCGCCAGAACGTCCAATTTCGGCGGGCGGCTCCATGGATATTGAAACCGACTGCTAAAAGCAGACGATTAAAACCAACGATAACAAACAAATAAGATTAACCGAATTAGGAAACCCATAATGAGAAATGAAACCCGAAAGTTATTTAATGGATTTAAACACCGCATTGCACAGCTTAATGGCATTGATGATGCCAGTGAAAGTTTTGCTGTCAATCCAGAGGTAAACCAGACATTAGAAAAACGCACCCAACAATCATCTGAATTCTTAAGTAAAATTAACTTTGAATTTGTTGATGCCCAAGAAGGTGAAAAAGTTGGCGTTGGTGTAACTGGCACAACAGCCAGCACAACCGATACCACAGCACAAGAACGTGAAGCTGTAGATATATCAGATCTAAACCAATTCCGTTATCGTTGTGAACAAACCAACTACGATACATCAATCCGTTATGCAAAATTGGATGCATGGCGCCACAAAAAGAACTTTCAAACTCTTTTGCGTGATGCCCTAATTAAACAAAAAGCATTAGATCGGATTATGATTGGTTTTAATGGCACCCATCGTGCGTCAACTTCCAATAAAACTACGTACCCTTTACTACAAGATGTAAATAAAGGCTGGTTACAACATTACCGAGAAGATGCACCTGAAAGAGTAATGAACGAAGGTACAGTAACACCAGGTAAAATTATTATTGCCAGCAACGGTGGTGACTATAAAAACCTTGACGCATTAGTCTATGATGCCGTTGAAAACTTAATCGATCCAGTTTATTCAGAAGACACCGATCTAGTTGTTATTTGTGGTCGTGGATTACTTCATGATAAATACTTCCCTATTGCTAACGAAGCAGATAAGAACACCGAAAAAGTAGCAGGTCAAATCTTACTTGCTAAAAAATCAATTGGTGAATTACCAGCATACCGAGTGCCCTACTTCCCTAAAGGAGCAATGCTAATTACATCCTTTAACAATTTAGCTATCTATATTCAAAATGAAACAGCTCGCCGTCAAATTATTGATAACCCTAAACGTGATCGCATTGAAGACTTCCAATCTACCAACGAAGCCTTTGTTGTAGAACGTTATGATGCCGGTTGTTTAATTGAAAATATTGAAGTCAGATAAGGGAAAGATAGATGATATCACCAGCACAAAAGTTTTTACAAAAACATTACGCTCAAAAGGAGCGTAATACAGACAACCTGCGAGCAATCAACGCTTACGAAATGATGCTAGCCAAGCTAAATAACGATCGTATTCGTTTAAAAAAATTTCAATCAACAGAAGCAAAGATTGAGCTTAAAAAGCAACTTATTCCCGAATATATGGATTGGATTAACGGCGTGCTTGAGTCTGATAATGCTCAGCAAGATGATGTTTTTATGCGTTTAATGGTATGGATGATTGACACCAAACAATTTGAGCTTGCCTACCCGCTTGCTGAGCATGCATTAAAACACAATTGGGTTACACCCGATGAGTACCAACGCAAAACCGCCACACTAATTACCGAAGAATTAGCTAATACAACGCTAGCACAAATTAGCAATAAGCAAACAGTTAACGCTGATGTTTTGCTTAAATTTGCCGAATTAGTGGCTGATAAAGATATGTTTGATCAGGTCAGAGCAAAATTAAATAAAGCTATTGGCTATGTGTTAAAAGAAACACAGCCAGAGCAAGCTTTAGGCTATTTAAAACGAGCACTTGAACTTGACGAAAGTTCAGGCGTAAAAACAGCTATTAAAGAATTAGAAAAGGCCTTAAATAAGGCGGAATCTTAACTGGGTGAACCCTCACACCTCGGCGGCACAAAAGCAATAAATGTATTTTACACATTAGCGCTTTTGTCCACCGCCGATCAACAAAGGTAAATTATGAACGACTTTACGGCTATCGCAAGCGCTAACGAAGCTGACAATCTCGAAATCAGTAATATTTCGTTTTTTCCAGCAATTAATGTTAATGATGTTCGAAAAACTCAGCGGCTAGATGGCACCGTTACAACTGAGCGATTAAAAACAGCAATTGCCAGTGCAATTATTGCAGTAAATGACGACTTATATAACTGGCGGCTAACAAAGCAAGCGGCAGGCATTACATCAATTAGCAATTTGAATGACGAACAAATTAATGGTGAATCAAAATATTTAATTTTATACAAACATGCGGTTTATTCGTGGGCAAATGCATTATTGAATGAACAGTATATTAATTTTGATGCAACCGCAAAAGCCAAAGGTGACATTGAACCTAACATCGAAAGCGTGGGCAACTTATACCGCAATGCACGTTATGCAATTCGTGACATCTTGGGCAAATCACGATCAACCATGGAATTGATTTAATGATTGTCTATGCAATGCAAAATGAAACCGTTGACGCATTGGCGTATCGAATTTTTGGCAAAACGAAAGGGATTGTTGAAATTATTTATCAAAACAACCCAATGCTATGCGAATTACCGGCAATGCTCCCTATGGGCACCGCATTAAATGTGCCTGAAACCGTGCCAGAGCCAGAAAAAAAACGATTAAACTTATGGGATTAATGGAATGACAGAGCCAACTACAACAACATTTACGGCGGTTATTAGTGCGTTTTCAATATCAATGATTTATCCAAATATCGAAAACGGCATTATTTTAGGTGCGCTTTGTGGATCAATTTTACTGGTGATTAGTGAAGAACACATCTCAGTACTTCGGCGTATTATTCTATTTTTTATATCTTTTGCGATAGGAATGTTACTAGCCGAAATAACATTATATCTATTGATCCCTTTTTTCCCGTCAAATATTCAAACAAAAGTACCGCTTGGGCTTGGTGCACTAGTCGCCTCGGCGGTAAGTGTCAAACTACTTCTTTGGTTAATTAAAAAGTTTGATGATCCATCTGATTTATTGGATAAATTTAAAGGGGGAAAACCATGATAACCCTTAACGCTTTTCTTTGTTTATTAATTGCTATTCGATTATTTACCTTTGATCGTGAAAATTGCCAATACAAAGCCAAATATAGCTGGCTAGCATGGCTAATGATTACATCAAGTGCATCAGTATTTTTATTCTCATCTTTCGGTTTATTAAGCCGTGCTTACTGCGCTCAGGTAGTTATGAATATAGCACTGCTGATCTGCTTTTTAAAAAGCAAAGGCAACATTGGCACGCTTTGCCGTTCTCCAAATCAACATCAGCATCATAAGAGGTTAAATAAATAATGATAACAACTGAACAATTGCAAAATGTGGCTAATAAGCTAGAAGTTGAGCTGGCTATGGTGCAAGCGGTAACCAAAATTGAGGCTCGCTCATCAGGCATTAAAAACGGTTTGCCTGTGATTCTATTTGAAAGGCATATCTTTTACCGTCAGCTTAAAAAGCATGGCTTTGATGTAGAAAAATTAACAAATACTTATCCAGATTTAATCAACCCTACCGCTGGTGGTTATTTAGGTGGTGCTCGTGAAAACTATCGGCTAACGCTTGCCAAACAAATTGATATTGATTCAGCAATTGAAAGTGCTAGCTGGGGCTTATTTCAGATTATGGGGTTCCACTGGCAACTACTTGGCTATGAATCAGCTCAGCAATTTGAACAACAGATGACAGAAAGCGAAGATATGCAATTAGATGCGTTTTACCGTTTTGTTGCTCATAAATCGAATTGCAAGCTATTACAAGCAATGAAAGATAAAGATTTTTCAATGTTTGCAAAACTCTACAACGGTCCAGCTTATAAAAAAAATAGCTATGACTCAAAACTTAAAGAGGCATACGAAAATTATGCAAAATCTATTAAAAAGTAAATTGTTACCGTGGTTACTATTGCTACTTTGTTTGTCGTTTGGCTATTTACGAGATCAACTATTAAGCACTAAAAACAAACAATTACAAGCTAGTAATCTACAACTAAAAAATGATAAGCAAGCGTTAATCGAAATCATTGATTATAAAAATAATGAATTACTTGAACTTAGCGATCAGTATCAAGCAAATGAACAAAAACTGATAGAACAAAAAAATCAACTGCAAGCAGTTGATACGTTAAATCGTCAATATCAACAACAGTTGGAGCAACTTATCAATGAAAATAAACAATTACGCATGTGGTCTGATACTGATTTGCCTGATGTTATTAAACGGTTGTACACACGGCCAGAAATCAAAAGAAGTGAAGATTATCAAAACTGGCTGTCCAGCCGTAACGCCTTGTTATCTTCCCATGAATAATTTAAGGCAAAATCGTTCATTAATTGACGATAATCAAACCATCTTAACAGCATGGCATCAATGTGCGGTTCAAGTTGAAATGATTTATCAATGCCAACAGGATCAGCATGAAAAAAATTAACCAGCTTCGAAAAGTACTTGAAGACAACAATTTGTTTATCAAAACCAATCCCGATAAATTACATATATTTGTTGATGATGGTGACATAACAGCAACGGCCGCAAAAAGTCTTAGTTTTGAATATGAGTATAAAGTAAACCTGATCATTACTGATTATGAACAGCCAATTGACTATCTGATTGTGCCGATAATTAGCTGGATGTATATCAATCAACAAGAATTTATGGCAAACCCTGAATTAAGAAAAGGCGCCATTAAATTTGAGATTGAGCAATTAAACAATAATACAGCCGATATCAGTATTGAACTTAAATTAACTGAGCGAGTCATTGTTAAAAAAGGTTCGAATGGGCTTGAATACAAACACGTTACCGACGAACTTCCCATTGATATGCGTCCTGATTGGGTTAATGAAATATGGCCGACGAGTTAAATAAATTACATGAGTATGCAAACGGCATACTCACTCAGCTAAATAACAGTAATCGCACCAAGTTGGCTCGTGAAATTGCCCAAAAATTACGAGAAAGCAACCGCAAACGCATTACAGCACAAAGGCAACCAGATGGCACATCTTTCGAACCTAAAAGACCTCAAGCATTCCGAAAAAAAACGGGAAAGATTCGCCGTAAAATGTTTACCAAGCTACGAACAACTAAATATCTACGCATATCAGCAAACAGCAACTGCGCTACCGTAAAATTTATTAATTCGGTATCTCGTATAACCCACATTCATCATTACGGATTACGTGCACGAGTAAATAAAAAAGATGATTGGACAATTAAATATCCGTCCAGAAAGTTGCTCGGATTCAATCAACACGACTATAACACGATTGAGCAAATTACTATCGCCCACTTAGCCAGTAAGTTGTAAAAATCGATTTTACAAGTCGATAAACTTTATTGTTTACCTATAAATAATAATGATAACGCTATGCAAAATTATCACCCTGCCGACCTAGTCGATATATTACGAAAAATTGAAAACCTGATCCGCCAAGGCGTTGTTTGTCAAACTAAAGGCGATCGGGTAAAAGTGCGTTCTGGCAAATTGGTTACTGCCTGGTTACCATGGTTTACTCACCGTGCAGGTAAAAGCCGATCGTGGTGGCGCCCTTCTATTGGTGAACAAGTATTTATTTTAAGCCCTAATGGTAATCTTGAACTTGGTTGCGTATTACCAAGCCTTTATTGTAATGATAACCCTGCGCCATCAACTTCAGAAGATGCTTATTTAGCAACATTTCCAGACGGTGCAACATTTGAATATGAACCGAAAAACAGCAGTTTAACAATAAAAGGCATAAAAACTGCAGTTATTGAAGCAAGTGAACAAATCACCGCTAAAGCTGGTACCAAAATCCACCTTGATACACCACTTGTTGAATGTAGTGATCATGTGACATTTAAATCATTTAGCGCAACAGGTGGCAGCGCTAGCGGTAATACGGGTGTATTAACCGGAAACGTAATTCATCAGCAAGGCAAATTGTCATCAAACGGGGTTGTACTTGATACGCATAAACATAATGGAGTCAAAGCTGGTGGCGATCTAACTGGGGGACCTCAAAAATGAGTTATATCGGAATGAATTGCCAGAACGGTCGAACTATTACTGATATGGATCACATTAATCAATCAGTTAAAGATATTTTAACAACACCGATAGGCTCACGAGTTGAACGCCGTGATTATGGTTCATTTTTATTTTTGCTTTTAGACAACCCAAACACCGAAGCAACCAGATTGCGTGTCATTTCAGCGACAGTCATGGCATTAAATCAGTGGGAACCACGTATAAAACTAGATGCTGTAGACGTTTTTGCCGATAAAGAAAAACTGATAATGCAATTAACAGGCTCACGGACAGACAAACCTAATCAAACTTTTACCAGTGATATAGAGATCGCAACATGGCCACGTTAACTGATTTATCAAAACTACCTGCACCGGATATTATCGAGTCACTAGACTTTGAAGCTTTATTTGCTCAACGTAAAGAAAAGTTTATATCACTATATCCAGCAGAACAACAAAATGAAGTGGCAAAAACATTGCAATATGAAAGTGAGCCAATCGTTAAACTACTACAAGAAAGCACTTATTATGAGTTAATTATACGCCAGCGTATAAACGAAGCATCGCACGCATTAATGATTGCCCACGCTAAAGGCAATGACTTAGATAATCTAGGGGCTAACTTTCATATTTATCGCTTAATCATTCAGCACGAAGATAATACAGTCACGCCATCAATCCCCGAAATAAAAGAATCAGATAGCGATTTTAGAATGCGAATTCAAGCCGCATTTGAAGGTTTATCCGTTGCGGGTCCTCGTGGCGCTTATGAGTTTTATGCTCGCAGTGCTGACGGTCGTGTATTAGATGCCGCCGCCGAAAGCCCCGCACCTGCTTGCGTAACTCTCGCCATTCTATCTCGTGAGAATAATGGTATAGCCAGTAGCGATCTTATTCGTATTGTTGCCGATGCTGTCAATCAAGACAATCGTCGCCCTATTGCCGATCGTGTCACGGTTAAATCAGTCACCCTGATTGAGTATGAAATAAAAGCCAAGCTTTATTTATATCCGGGTCCCGAATCGGAACCCATCAAAAAAGCGGCTACCAAAAATTTGCAAGATTATATAACCGAAAAACACCGCATTGGACGTAGAATTAATCGCAGTGCAATAATTTCAGCATTACATGTTGCTGGTGTTCAACGTGTCGAATTACTACAACCTGCACAAGATATATTAATCAATCGAGAACAAGCCAGTTATTGCACAAATTATCACGTTGAGGTTGCCGGTTATGACGAATAGGACGCTATTACCACCATCTGCCACTCAACTTGAAAAAAATCTATCACAAGCTATGATTTGTGATCCACCTATTCATTTACGTTCACTTTGGGACCCAAAAACTTGCCCATTCGAACTATTACCCTATTTAGCTTGGCAATATAGTGTTGATCGCTGGGATGAAAACTGGCCAGAACAAAACGCAAAGTTATTGCCGAAGCGTTTGAAATTCACAAGTTAAAAGGCACGAAAGAAGCCATCCGCCGTGCGGTTGAACCTTTCGGCTATTTGATAAATATTATTGAATGGTGGCAAAACAACAATACACCTGGCACATTTGCAATTGAAATTGGCATATCAGACAAAGGTATTACTGATGAATCCTATCAAGAGTTGAGTCGACTTATTGATGATATTAAACCCGTTTCAAGGCATCTATCAGGTTTATCACTACAACTAGTAACAAGCGGTAACACAGCTATGGGTGCCAGCAGTTACGACGGTAATACATTGAGTATCTACCCGTATATTACTCAAACCATCCATACAACAACAAAACGCCATTTAGGTGCAACAATTCATTGTATTAATACACTTAATGTTTATCCCTATATTACAGCTACGATATCTACTTTATCTAAGCGCCACTCAAGTGTGGCTATACATTTTATCGACACAATGAGAATAAAACCATGAGCCAAACATACTATACAATATTAACAAAATTGGGAGCAGAACTATTAGCTAATGCAACCGCGTTAGGGATTCCGCTAAAATTAACCAGCATGGCAGTTGGTGATGGTAATGGTTCGATACCAAAACCTATCGCCACGCAAACCGCACTGGTTAACGAAGTCCGCCGAGCATCCTTAAATTCTCTATCAGTGGATAAAAACAATCCTAATCAAATTATTGCTGAACAAGTGATACCCGAAAATGAGGGCGGTTGGTTTATTCATGAAATCGGCCTGTATGATGATAAAGGCAATTTAATAGCTGTAGGTAACTGCCCATCAACCTATAAGCCAAAACTTGCCGAAGGTAGTGGTAGAACCCAAGTTATCAGAATGATTATTGTTGTTGATGATATTGATTCTGTAGCACTAAAAATCGACCCCTCCGTTGTATTGGCTACTCGTGAATATGTTGATAGTTTGATTACAACAAAAGTACCAGAAATCCGCAAAGTGAATAACAAACAATTAAATACAGATATTACATTAAATGCTGATGATATTAATGCATTGCCTGCAACTAAAAATGAAAATATTTATAATGTGAATGCTAAAATTAACTTTGAAAATCGACCCGAATTCAATCAATCCACCATGATTGTTCTTTCTGATTTCGATGTATTATTCAATGGAAGCGGTTATCAAAAATTACCAAATGGAATAATAATTCAATGGGGGGCATCTGCAACAAATTCCGCGGGAATAATTGATGTGAGATTTCCAATTTCATTCCCAAACAAGTTTTTATCGGCAATTTTAACTGAAGCTAATGCAAATGCATGGATTGCCGGTAGTGCATATTCGTATGGATACTCAAGAAAACTATCAACTAATTCAACATTACGTGTTATTTCCCGCTGTATTAGTAACAACGGCTTATCTGGGTCACCAGGTGACTTTTCATTTATTGCTATAGGATATTAATAATGACTATTTTTTATAATGCAAAAACAAATGCTTTTTATGATTCAAATATTAATAAAATACCAGAAGATTCAATAGAAATCAGTAGTAAGTTGCACGCAGAGTTGTTACAAAAACAGTCTGAAGGTTTAGAGATACATCCTAATAACGGGTATCCTGTTGCTATTGAGCGAACTTTAACTGCCGAAGAAATACAATTAATAAATGCTTTAAAGAAACAAGAGTTGATTAATAACGCCAATGCTCAAATAAAATTATTACAGCGTGCTATTAAATACAATATAGCCACAAATGCTGAAAAAAAATTATTGGAACAACTCGAATTGTTTACAATTAATGTTGATAGAATTGATTTATCAGATATTAACGTTGTATTTCCTGATATGCCAGAGTAAGCCATTCTCAGGCTCATTCTGTTTATATATTCATATAAACTTGTAAAAACAAAATCTACAACCTGAACAACTAACACCATTTTTTTTAATGTGCAACTATCTCCGTACATTTATTTTACAAAATTACATATGTAAACTGCTACGGAGATCTTATGGCCAACGATTACCATCACGGCGTCCGAGTTATCGAAATTAATGAAGGTGCACGAGCAATCAGAACAGTATCAACGGCTGTCATTGGCATTGTGTGTACCAGCGATGATGCGGACGCTAATCATTTTCCACTTAACACACCGATTTTAATTACCAATGTTAACTCTGTAATTGGTAAAGCGGGTTCACAAGGCACACTAAAACCAACGCTTGAAGCCATTGCGGATCAGTGTTCACCCGTTATTGTTGCTGTCCGTGTTGAAACTGGTGCAACAGAAGCCGACACAACGGCAAATATCATTGGTACAACAACAAACGACGGCAAATATACTGGCATGAAAGCCCTGCTTTCAGCACAAACCCAACTTAAAGTTAAGCCACGTATTTTGGCTGTACCGGGTTACGATTCGTTACCAGTTGCAACCGCATTAATATCAATAGCACAAAAATTGCGTGCATTTTGCTACTTATCAGCTTACGGAGCAAAAACCAAAGAAGATGCAGTACTTTACCGCAATCAACTTGGCGCCCGTGAAGCTATGGTAATTTGGCCGAACTTTATTGGGTTTGATACAACACAAAAACAAAACGTCACATTGGCCGCAACAGCTCGGGCTATTGGCTTACGTGCCAAAATCGACCAACAGGTCGGCTGGCATAAAACATTATCAAATGTCACCGTTAACGGTGTTACGGGAATTTCTCATGATGTTTTTTGGGATTTGCAAGAAGAAAGCTCTGATTCCAACTACTTAAACGAACATGAAGTCACTACGCTTATTTGTAATCAAGGTTACCGCTTCTGGGGATCTCGCACTTGCTCAGCAGATAGCTTATTTGCGTTTGAAAACTACACACGCACAGCACAAGTATTGGCCGACACCATTGCTGAAGCACAATTTGCCTTAGTGGATGCGCCAATGCATGCCTCACTAATCAAAGATTTGATTGAGTCCATTAACAATAAATTCCGTGAATTAAAATCGAACGGTTACATTGTTGATGGCAAAGCATGGTTTGATCCTGAAGCGAACACGCCAGATATTCTAAAAGCGGGTAAGTTATATATCGATTATGACTACACCCCAGTACCACCATTAGAAAACCTTATGTTACGCCAGCGCATTACTGACAAGTATTTGGTCGATCTGGCTAATTCAGTAGCAGCTAATTAAGTGGAGATCAACTAAATGGCTTTACCTAAAAAACTCAAATACTTTAACGTTTATGTTAACGGCACTTCTTACATCGGTCAGGTTGAATCATTCACACCGCCGAAATTAACTCGCAAGCTTGAAAATTTCCGCGGTGGTGGTATGCCTGGTTCAGCCCCTATTGACCTTGGCTATGACGATGACGCTTTAGTTGTAGAATGGTCAATTGGCGGCCTTGCCTACGAAGTATTAAAACAACACGGCGGATTATTAAATGGTGTCAAATTACGCTTTGCCGGTGCTTATCAAAAAGATGATAGTGAAGATTTCACTAAAGTCGAAATCATTATGACAGGTCGCCACAAAGAACAAGATCGCGGTGAACTCAAACAAGGTGAGAGCAACTCAACAAAGATTACCACACACTGCATCTACTATAAAGAAGTTATCGACAACGAAGAAAGCGCCGAAATTGATTTTATCAATATGATTGACAAAATTGGCGGGAAAGACCGATTAAAGCAGGCTCGCCACGCAATCGGAATTTAATCAATCAACAAACATAGCCCGCAAGGGCTATCACAATTATCAATAAAATTATTATGAGGGTAAAAGTTATGCAAAACACACAACAAGTTAAATTAGAATCAGGTTTACAATCTGGTAAAACAACTATTACTGAATTAACAATACGCAAACCTTTAACGGGTGACCTTCGTGGAGTAAAATTGGTCGATTTTATCGAACTAGATATTGATTCACTAGCAAAAGTACTACCACGTATTGCAACTCCAGCAATTGCTGAACATGAAGTTTTCAATTTGGATTTAATTGACCTTTCCGAAATAACAAAAGTGATTGCTAGTTTTTTGTCAGAGACATCGAACAGTGCAACAACGGAATCCCAGCCAGAGTAGACGATGCAATGGCAGATATTGCTTCAATTTTTCATTGGCAACCGTCTGCTATGTATGAATTTACCCTATCTGAACTAATGGAATGGCGAGAACAAGCTCGCCTAAGAAGCGGCGCATCTGATGAATGATTTACAATTAAAAATTACATTAAACGGCATAGATAAAACAAGTCGGCCGCTTCGCAATGTTATGGGTGGGGCTAAGGAGCTGGCTCAACAATTAAAAGACACTCGTAATCAATTAAACAAACTTAACAACACTCAAAAAAATGTTGATGGCTTTGTTCAGTTAAGAAAACAGTTTGAAGAGGCAAAAAATAAAGCTAAGTCATTAGCGATTGAACTTAAAAACACTACGACACCGACAAAGGCGTTACAACGTGAATTTAATAAGGCAACCGCAGAAACAAAAAAATTAAAAGATAAATTAACACCATTGCGTGCAGAGTTACACCAATCTGGAATTAGCACTAAAAATTTAACACAACATCAAATTACATTAAAAAACCAAATAACAAGCGTCAATCAAAGCATTGGGCAGCAATCAGAGCGATTAAAACAATTAAACATACGTCAACAAAAAATAAGCCAAATTCGCTCAAAATACGATATAGGCATGCAACGCATGGCGGTACTTGGTGGAGTTGGCTATGGTGCCCTATCGACCGGGAAAACAGTAGCCAGAGGTATGAAAAATCTGTTACATGTCGGATACGAATTTGACGCTAGCATGAGTGCAACCCAAGCAGTAACAAGAATTGATGACAAAAACGATCCTCGTATGTTAACACTACGAAAACAAGCACGAGAATTGCCATTAGTCTCTAAATTTACCGATAGCGAAGTAGCGCAAGGACAATATTTTTTAGGTAGAACGGGATATAATCCAGATCAAATATTAAAAGCAATGCCTGGCATGCTGAATCTATCCGCCGCAGGCGATGTTGATCTTGGTACCACTGCAGATATTGCATCAAACATTCAAATGGCAATGGGATTACCTGCAGAAAAAATGGATCATGTTGCTGATGTTCTAACGGCCATGTTCACTCGCAATAATGTTGATATTCCTATGCTAGGTGAATCTCTAAAATATAGTGCGGGTGTTGGCGCTAGCTTTGGCCAAAGCTTAGAAACTATTGCAACGCTGACCGCTGTAATGGGTAATGCAGGTATTCAAGGAAGCCAAGCTGGTACAACATTACGTCAGATTTTAGTACGGCTTGGTACATCAAATGCAGTAGCAAAACTGGGCGTTAAAGTTGCAGATAAAAACGGCAATATGCGTGATGTTATTGATATCATGTCAGAAATATCTGAAGCCACCAAACACATGGGCAATGTACAACGAGCCCAAATAAATAAACAAATTGCAGGGCAAATTGGTTTAACTGGATTTGAAGTTTTGCTAACTCAAGCATCGACAGGCTTTTTGAAAAAAATGCGTGGAGAGCAAGGGGAATATGATGGAGAAGCAGCCAGAGTTGCAAAAACCAAACTCGACAATTTAGCTGGTGATATGACAATGCTACACGCCGCATTCGAAAATATCAGCGTTGAACTATTCGAAAAAAATAATGACTGGCTACGTAAAGCTGTTCAAGGTCTAACTAATTTATTACATGGTTTTGGTGAGTTTCTCAAAAAACATCCAGCGGTAAGTAAAGCATTGGTTGTTATTGGTGCGGGGCTAGCAACAATTACTACGGCATTTGGTGCATTTGCAATAATGATAATGAGTATATTTGGTCCAATGTTGATGACCCGATTTATATTATCACGATTAGGGTTGTCTCTGGGTGGTTTCTTCACTAAAACAAACATAGCTAGCGGTGGATTGAAAGCGCTTGGACGTGCTTTACTTGCAATAGCGGGGTCACCGATAAAAACCTTTGGAGCTGCTTTTAAGGGTTTAGGATTCATATTTACTTCTGTTGGTCGCGCTTTTTTATTAAACCCAATCGGATTAGCAATTACGGCAATAATTGCTGTTATTGTTATTGCGGCCTTAGTGATTCGTAAGTACTGGGAACCAATTAAAGCTTTCTTTATTGGATTTTGGGAAGGATTAAAAGAATCATTATCACCCGTAGTTGAAGAATTTTCATATCTTGAACCGTTTGTTACAACAATCGGAGATGGATTTAAATGGCTTGGAGAAAAAATAAGCGTCTTAATAAATTGGTTTTGTGATCTATTTAAACCCGTAGAATTAACAAAAGAAGAGTTTCAAAAAACAAAAGAAGCGGGTAAATCTTTTGGCAACACCATAGGAACTGCAATTAAATTATTAATTTGGCCGTTTAAAAAGCTACATGAAATAATTGTAAATACAATTAGAGAATTACTGTCAATGCCGAAAAAAATTCGTGATTTAGCAAAAAAGGTTGAAGAAATATTCACAGGCGAAAATGGCCTATTTAATAAATTTTCAAGAATTGGATCTGATATTTCCAACGGACTAATTCAAGGAATAAACAACAAATGGGATGAAACAAAAAAAACAGTGTCCAATCTCGGTAATAACATTGGCAACTGGTTTAAAAGCACTTTAGATATTCACTCCCCTTCTCGTTTGTTTGCAAAATTTGGCGGTTATACAATTGACGGTTATATACATGGCATTGAACATAACCAAAGCGATGCGTTCCGCTCAATGAGCCAGCTTGGAAAAAACATTGGCAACCGATTTAAAAACACATTAGACATTCACTCCCCTTCTCGTTTGTTTGCAAAATTTGGAGGACACACAGTTGATGGGTATGTTAACGGTATTGAACGAAATCAAAATGACGCAATACAAAGTGTTGGCCAACTCGCAAACAGCATAATAACTACAGGTTCGCAACTTTCAAGCGGTGTTGTCGTAGATAATCGCCACCCTATTAGGGGTACGGGTAGCTCAGGGATATCACAATATTACATAACAATAAATGCCGCACCTGGCATGAATGAAAAAGAATTGGCACGTCGTGTAGCTAAAGAGATAGAACGACGTGAACGCAATCAATCAGCACGCTACCGATCAAGTTTAAGGGATATCGATTAATATGATGATGTGTTATGGCTTATTTGTTTTCAGCTTAAAAACAATACCCTATCAGACTGCAGAAGAAAACAAAGATTGGCGTTTCCCAGCTAATTCACGGGTAAATCAACGTTCAGCATTACAATTTATTGGTCGTGATAACGAAACAATAACCTTGTCTGGCGTATTGTATCCAGAATTAACAGGGGGTAGATTAAGTTTAGCAGTTTTAGAAAGAATGGCCGACCTTGGTTACTCATGGCCATTAATCGAAGGTACCGGCATACCACTTGGTTTTTTCGTTATGACCAACTTAAAAAAAACAAAAACAGAATTTTTTAAAGATGGTGCGCCACGCAAAATTGAATTCACTATATCACTAACAAAAGTTGATCCGCCAGACTGGTTACCTTTCGCGGATATTATAGGGATGATATGAAACAACCAACCTACACAATTACAATTAATGATAAAGATATTACATCTAACTTTGATAAACGTCTTATCTCGATGCAGATTACTGATAATCGAGGGTTAGATGCTGACACCATATCTATTGAATTAGACGATAGCGACGGCAAACTTGAACTACCAAAGCGAGGAGTTCAAATTAGCGTATCACTAGGCTGGGTTAATGATAACGTCATTTTACAAAACATCTTCACTATTGACGAATGTGAGCACTCCGGAACGCCAGACGTACTATCAATTCGTGGCAAAAGCGCCAATTTGCGTGACTCACTAAACGAAAAACGCGAAAAAAGCTACTCCGATACAACACTTGGGGCAATAACCGAAGAAATCGCAAAACGGCACAATCTGCTATACAGGATAGATAAAAGTATAGAGCATGAACACATTGCCCATATAGACCAAACCAACGAATCTGATGCTTCATTTTTAACACGCCTATACAACGATTTTAATGCCGCTGTAACATTAAAAAATGGCATGCTGATTATTTTCAAAAAAGGATTGGCAAAAACAGTAAATGGTCAAGACATCCCGACAACAACAATCACCCGCAAACTTGGTGACCAGCACCGCTTTGCTATTGCCGATAGAAATGCTTACACGGGTGTAAAAGCTTATTGGATTGACTACCGCCAACAAAAAAAGCAGCAAACCAAAGCGACTCGAAAAACAAAAAACAAAAACAACCAAACAAGCAAAGATGAAAATGGCGTGCTAGTCGGTGCCGATGGAAACGTAAAAATATTACGGCACACATACGCATCAAAACAAAACGCCTACCGAGCGGCTCGTAATGAATGGTACAAATTACAACGTGGTGCATCACAATTTAGCATCACCCTTGCCGAAGGACGCCCTGACATTTACCCAGAAATGCCCGCTTCAGTCGAAGGATTTAAAAAGGAAATCGACTCAACACTATGGACAATAACCCGTTGCACGCACAGCTTAGACACAAACAGCGGTTATACCACTTATGTTGAACTCGAAATTAAATTAGAAGATGACGAAAAACCTAAAGAGGAAAATGAATAATACTGGATTTAATTTTTAGTTAAT
Organism: Gilliamella sp. Occ4-3; assembly: GCF_001690675.1. Taxonomy (NCBI): domain Bacteria; kingdom Pseudomonadati; phylum Pseudomonadota; class Gammaproteobacteria; order Orbales; family Orbaceae; genus Gilliamella; species Gilliamella sp. Occ4-3. The sequence goes on along the minus strand of NZ_LZHR01000012.1, from coordinate 3,864 downwards.
ATAAAATTAACTAAAAATTAAAAAAAGAGGTAAAATATCGATGAAATGCCCACACTGTAAAGCCAAAACCGTAATCCGAACTAGCCAAGAACTAAGCGAACTAACTCGCAAGCAATATCGACAATGCACAAATGTTTACTGCTGTCACTCATTTACGGTATTGCAATCTGTCTCAGAAACGATAGTGCCCAGCGCTTGCCCTGATCCAACAGTAAAGATACCTATTTCACCAAAAAACCACTACCAACTACATACAAGATAAAGCTTAAATGGGTTGTATTATAAAATACGACCCAATCAATTTTCTGTAACTAACATAAAAAACTAACCGCCATTTTACCGCCACTTAATAAAGTTTACTGATTTTTATAATGTAATTTTTTAATGTAAGCTTTTGATTATATTGATTTAGAATGGTGGCCCCTACTGGACTTGAACCAGTGACCAATCGATTATGAGTCGACTGCTCTGACCAACTGAGCTAAGGGGCCATTTGGATGTGCTACTTAGTTAGTAGGGTTGCGATTATAATAGAGTTAAATCGAATTTGCTATAGTTAATTAATAAAATAGGTCGGTTTGATTATTTATTGTCCTGTGATTTATTAGATTTTATACAAGTTTAATTACTGATATTTTTTGTTTAATTAAACTGCTACAATAATTTAGTTTATTATTGATTGTTGTTTTATTGGTTGAGGAAATATTATGTCTATAAAAAAATTATTATTCATTGGTGTTACGATGGTTGCGACTTTACTTTTAGGTGCTTGTAGTAGTTCTAACTATCAAACTACTTCTGCCGGTAGTCAAGTCCGGTTTATTGATACTAAACCAGCTGCTTCTTGTCAGTTATTAGGTAAAGCAGAGGGGCGTCGTAGTAGTTTTTTTTCTGGTCTTAAAACACATAGTGAGCTTATTCGTGATGCGGCTTCTGACCTGATGAATAAAGCTGCTGCAATGGGTGGTAATGTGATTTATAATGCACAGGATACTTCAATGCAATATATTTCTGATATTGCACCAACAGATGCGGTTATGGTTGGTGAGGTTTATAGCTGTAAATAATGCTGATTAAATGAAAAAGGGAAGTTTTTCCTTCCCTTTTTGCTGATAGTAATAACTTGTAATATTTTGAGTTAATTTAGCTATTTTGTTTTTCAAATCGCTGCATAAAATCAATTAAATAATTGATGCCTTCTTGATCCATAGCGTTATAAATTGATGCTCGCATACCTCCTGCAATTCGGTGACCTTTAATGCCAATAATGTTAGCTTGAGTTGCTTCGCTTACAAATTTTTTATCCAACTCTTCATTCGGTGATAAGAAGGTAACATTCATAATTGACCGATTAGCTACTGCAACATTATTTCGATAAAAATCAGATTGATCGATAAATTGATATAGTAATTGTGCTTTAGCTTGATTTCGTTGCTGCATTGCTTTTAGTCCACCAAGACTTTTTATCCATTTAAACACTAGCCCCGACAAATACCATGCAAATGTAGGTGGAGTGTTAAACATTGAATCGTTGTCCATTAAGATTTTATAATCTAGTACTGATGGTAACATTTTTTTTGCATGGCCAATTAGATCTTCTCGCACAATGATAATGGTAATACCTGATGGACCAATATTTTTTTGAGCACCCGCATAAATTATGCCATATCGGTTTATGTCAATAGGTTGCGATAATATACACGATGATAAGTCAGCTACAACGGTTTTATCACCAAAGTTGGGTTCTTCAAAGATTTGAACGCCATCAATTGTTTCGTTTGGACAATAGTGTACATAGGCAGCATTGTCATTTAATTGCCATTCTGACATAGATTTAACAGCCGTTAGTCCGTTTTGTTTGATAACAACATTTTGTTCATTCACTTGGCAATATTTGCTGGCTTCTTTGATTGCGCATTGGCTCCAATAACCACTGTTAATATAGTCGGCACTGGTTTTATTTCCTAAAATATTTAATGGAACTGCAGCAAATTGTGCTCTGGCACCACCTTGGCAATAAAGAATTTTGTAATTGTTTGGAATGTTTAAGATTTCTCGTAGGTCGTTGGTGGCCTCAATAGCACAAGCGTCAAAATCTTTACCTCTATGGCTTAATTCCATGACTGATGCGCCAGTATTATGCCAATTTAATAATTCAGTTTGAACTTGTTTTAATACTTCAGCAGGCAATTTTGCTGGACCTGCACTAAAATTATAACTTTTACTCATTATGCTTCACTTTAATCCATTCAAAAAAGAATTCTATTTTTACACTGTATGAACAGATATACAATCATATTTTTTGTTAAAAAGTTTCAGGTAACTATGTGTTTCAGTATAAAAATACCAGATAATACAGGTATAGTTGTTATTAGATTAATATAGCTGTTTATAATAGTTGTTGCTTGGCAACTTCAATCGCTGATTTTACCTGTTGTGGTGAAACCCCACCTTTGGCACATCGTTTAGCTAGGCATGATTCTAACGATAATATTGGATAAACATCATTATCAATAACTGGGCTAAATTTTTGTAGTTCTTCAAGCGAAAGTTCTTCGAGCGCTTTTTGCTTTGCAATAGCATCAACAACTGCTTCACCAACAATGTGGTGTGCCTCACGGAACGGTATGCCTTTAGCTACTAAATAATCAGCCAGTTCAGTTGCATTAGAATAACCTTGTTTGGCAGCTTCTTGGCAATTTGTGTAGTTAATTTTAATATCCTCTAGTACTAGTGTGGACATATCTAAGCATTCTTGCCAAGTATCAAGTGCGTCAAATAGATGCTCTTTGTCTTCTTGTAAATCTTTATTATAAGCAAGCGGTAAACCTTTGAAGGTCATTAAGGCTCCTGTTAATGCACCTGCAACCCGCCCTATTTTGCCACGAATCAGTTCTAATGCATCTGGATTCTTTTTTTGTGGCATGAGTGAAGATCCTGAAGTCACTCGATCTGATAGTTCAACAAAATTGGCTTCACCACTATTGAAAATAATAAGATCTTCAGCAAAACGCGATAGGTGTACCATACCTATTGAAGCATTATTTAATAGTTCAAGAATGTGATCACGATCAGACACCGAGTCCAAACTATTATTAGTTGCTTGAGCAAATCCTAACCAATGCGCTAATTGTTCACGATCCATTGGATAGGCAGTTCCGGCTAATGCACCTGAGCCTAATGGACTAACATCTAAACGTTGCAATGTATCTTCTAAACGGCTGACATCACGACTTAGCATTTCAAAATAAGCCAAGCACCAATGCGCAAATGTAATTGGTTGTGCTCGTTGCAAGTGGGTGTAACCAGGCATAATGGCTTTTTGGTGCTGTTCAGCGTTTGTAACTAGTAATTGGCGTAAGTGATTTATCGTATTAATTAAATGAGGAATTTGGTCTTTACACCATAATTTTAAGTCGGTTGTTGATTGGTCATTACGGCTTCGTCCTGTGTGTAATTTTTTACCTAAGTCGCCAATTTTTTCAATCAGTTTTTGTTCAACCCAACTGTGTATGTCTTCGGCATCACTTTGTAAAATTTGGTTAGGATCTTGTTTAACCAATAGCAACAATTCATTTAAGGCTTTTTCTAATTTTTTTTGTTCATCATAAGATATAACGTTAACCGTTACCAATGCTTTTGACCAAGCAATTGAGCCAATGATATCTTGCTCTGCAAGACGATAATCAAAGCGTAATGAATCATTAAAATGCTTAAATCGTTCATCTGCTTCTTGGCTAAAACGCCCACCCCATAATGCCATAATTACCTCAATATTATCTTAAATAAATGTTATCTTAATGATTAGCTGTACAATTTCAATTTTCGTTTTATATATTTATTTTTATAATAAAATTAAATTTA
>NZ_LZHR01000011.1:0-2289 GCF_001690675.1 Gilliamella sp. Occ4-3 | reverse complement strand
TGTTTTGCGTTCAACTAATGTCACCAATGCTTGCTTGTCTTTACGGCTAATAATCGTATCGCCCTCCCAATGTCCTCGCGTTTTCCGGCTTTCTACATAACTTGGACGTTGTTTAATTGACCGTTTATATCGGCGGTCTCCTTCTTTAATACTCGGTGCCTTACAATACCTATAGGCTTTGCCTTTTCGTCTTAGATAAGGTTTGAATTGTTCATAGCGCGCTTTATTTTGATAAAGATAGTTATAGATTGATTGGACGCTGACTTTCTTTAAACGTGCAGCAATCTGCTCTGGGCTGTAATAAAACATGAGGTATTTTTCAACTTGGCGCCATACCGAAGACGCTATTGGCTTACCATTACCGCTGTTTTTCCGCCTTTTCCTAGCTAGGGTTACCGCATCATGTGCTTGATAGGCCTGATTAGGTTTTGAGTTTCTTTTTATCTCTCGACTTATTGTCGAAGGATGTCTATTGAGTAGCTGGGCTATCTCTTTTTTATTCTTTCCGGCTTGTAATAATACGAAAATCTGGTATCTTTCCTTCCTAGAAAGGTGATTATAATACATAGCAATCTCCAAACTGTGGTGGTGCGAAGGTGCTAGTATAAATCACCTTTCTACTTTCTTCACTCCACCGTGTTTAAAATTGCACTTCATGTTTGAATCCAGGATTAACAGCCTTTGTTTGTTGATCTCGGTTTTCTACCTGTTAATTACCATTTTCTCTGTGATTTTTTAGCTGTTTCAGATAAAATATGACGTGTTTATTTTCGATATATATAGTTAAATAAAACTAAGATTCATATAAATAATATAAATCTTCTGTTAAATATAGAATTTCTTTTTTATTATTGGTCGAAATTGGTGAAATCAAAAATTCTCGCATATCGCTAATATTTATTGATTTTTGAATAAAATTTAACAGTTCACTTTTTGAAACTTTAAACATTTCCCCTTTTATTATTATTTTTTTCCCCTTGTAAGAAATTAATTTATGTGCAATATAATATTTTTCCTTTGTAAAATAAGGGATTAAATTATCAAAGCAGGTTGTATATAATAGTAAATTTCCTGTATGTATAATATTCAACATACTCAGAAAAATATCATTCTTCTCAAAGTCCGAAATAATTTCTTTATTGATTAGGTGTTTAAATAAATAATTATTTTTCATTATTTAATTTTCGCAAAAAAATGGACAAAAGTCGCCTTTATGATATAAACAAAAATCATAGAAGACAAATATCACGGTCAAAAAATTTAGCATCGAATTCAAATAACAATCAGCGGATTATGACGATAGAAAAAAACAAAAGAACTGAAATCGCATAAACCGCCATTTAGTGTGTAATACATTAAAACAAGCCTTATTTTGGCGTCATTTTCCTAAAAATGTACTCATTCATAGTGATCAAGGAAGCCAATATTGCAGTGCTGATTTCAAGCAATTATTGTTACAATATGGGCTAAGGCAAAGCATGAGTCGAAGAGGAAACTGCTTTGATAATGCGGTTGTTGAAAGTTTTTTTTCATACATTCAAAACACACATTATTCATGACTGTTACTACAAAACGAGGAAACAGGCTAATAAAGCACTATTTGAATATATTGAAATCTATTATAATCGGATACGCCGTCATTCAGCCAATGGCTGGATATTGCCGCAGCAATATGAACAATAATTTTACCAAAAAACAAAATGATATAGGTGTGTACTGTCTAATTTTTTGCAAAGATCAATTATTACTTAGATAAAAGATATATCTAAGAAAAATGTTCAGCATAGAATGAATCGAAATACTAACTGGTGGCAGAGATTAACGCAAAGTGAACTTGGTGAGTTCAAAAATATATTTGATGATTATGTGAAGTTTTAGGGAGAAAAAATGTTTTTATTAGAACATATAAATCCTTCAGGAACCGTGAATCAATTCCATATTGATATCTCTGAAGATGGGTTAATGATTTATGAGTCATGTATTAACTATGTCTTAGATAATTGTAGTGATAAAGATATTTACATATTTACTGGTTGCGAGAATAAGGAAGCTTTAAAAGAAATACAAAAAAATATTATAACTATTTTATATTATTATGCCGCAAAGGATTTGTTGCTACCTCGATATATTGATCCCCAGAACAGGTATGTAGATACAAATGAATTATCATGGATAGGAATAGATATAAACAGATTAAATAAATAGATTAGTATTTATATATGAAATTGTGGACATACCACTATGCATCTAATGGATTGACTTGGGTGGATTGTAAGGACTGTCATTAGT
>NZ_LZHR01000010.1:0-338 GCF_001690675.1 Gilliamella sp. Occ4-3 | reverse complement strand
CGCTTAAAAGAGCTGGAGGCTGAAAACCGCAAACTTAAGCAGATGTTTGCCGAGCTTAGCTTAAAATCACAGCTTCAGGAAGAAATCATAAAAAAGCTTTAGTGCCCACAAAGGCACGTAAAACGTTGGCACAGCAACTACAACAAAATCATTCAGTTACTATTGCTATGAGTTGTGCCATTGTTGGCTTAAGCCGTTGTGCTTACTATTATCAACCTAAGTTACAGGATGATTCGGTGATTGTTTCGGTATTGAATGCTATCACAGACCGGCATTTACGCTGGGGCTTTCCTAAATGCTTTAATCGTATCAGAAAGCTCGGCTATCAATGGAACCAT
>NZ_LZHR01000009.1:0-1819 GCF_001690675.1 Gilliamella sp. Occ4-3 | reverse complement strand
CCTAAATGCTTTAATCGTATCAGAAAGCTCGGCTATCAATGGAACCATAAGCGTGTTTATCGGGTGTATTGTGAATTAAAGCTTAATCTCAGAGTAAAACGAAAAAAACGCATTCCTCCACGATGCCCGGAAAAGCTATTGGTGCCTAATAAACAAGGTGAATGTTGGTCAATGGATTTTATGAGTGATAGTAGCCGTAATCAACGTCGCTTTAGGACATTCAATGTTATCGATGACTTTAATCGTGAGGCGCTAGGGATTGATATTGCAGTAAGTTTACCAGCAGGAAGGATTACCCGTTACTTAGATAAACTGGCTGAATATCATGGATATCCATTAAAAATACGGGTCGATAATGGGCCAGAATTTACAGGAAAAACCTTTATAAACTGGGCTAAATCACATAATATAACCATTGATTATATCCAGCCTGGTAGCCCTTATCAAAATGGCTATATTGAACGATTTAATCGTACCTATCGTACTGAAGTACTCGATTTATATCTTTTTAACAACTTAGCACAAGCAAGGAAAATAACCGAAGAATGGCTAACGATTTATAACACCGAAAGACCGCATGAGGCATTAAATAACATGACACCGATTGAGTATAAAACACTAAAACAAGCAGCTTAATTTTCTACGTGAGTTGTGTACTAAGTTTGGGGCATTTACAATTCGGGCCGGTTTCCTGAATCATTCTTAACCCGTCCTACAGGAAGCGGGTACGGTTGTAGGGTTGGCCTTCGCGGTCTAACTTCTGTTTTTCGATGCGTCTGCCAAGGGCGTCATAGAGGTAGCGGTGTCCTCTGAATTTGAGTAGCTGGTTACAGCGGATTAGGTTGTGGTTGCTGTATTTTTCTCTGTGTTTGCCTGTCCAATTATTTTTTGCTAGTACACTTCTAATTAATTCAAGTTTGACTGGCTCTTATTCGTTAAAAGCATCTACCCTTGAGCCATTGCTAGACCCATAATACTTTCTGTTTTATCTAAGTCATCCTCCTAAATAAATACAAAATAATTCCTCACATTGGATTTTTAAAAATATATTTAATCAATCATAAATAGAATTGTTGATAACAATATAATTCAGTTAATAAACAGCTTTGAATTGACAGCTTTTTAGAACAGTAAACAAAATTTTAATTTCATATAGCGGATTAGAATATTTAAATTAAAACAGTAATAGATATATCTAATGCTTAGCTATTATCTTGCCTTTTCCAGATATTTAATCGTATTTACGATAGAATTCTAGTAATTATTACAATGGATATTTGTCCCAATTATTATCAAACTTATCATATACCTCTTTTTTATCAATACGCCACTCATATTTTTTGTAATGCAAGGTATAACGAAATTGACTTTTTGTACGATTTTGTTGTTGAGTGTAAATAACTACTTTATTCCCTTTGAGTTCTTCTATTTTTAATATTTCTTCATCTGGTGAGTACTCTGGTGGGTTTCCACAAAATAATGCTGCTTGCCGACCATATTTTCGTTCTTTTTTTGTACAAAATTTATTAAATATAAAATTCAAATCTTTAGTCATTTGTAAATAAGCATCTTCTGAAGAATCACTTTTTAATTTTGGATAGCAACGTATTTCCCAATGATTCATCGCAATAATGAATTCTTTTAATATGTTTTTCGCAATTTCAATATTCATTTAGTTTACCTAATTTTTAAAAACCTAGATTACACCATGAAGTGCAATTCTTCTTAACTCCTTAGAATAAAAATCGGCAGGGCTTTTAAACTTATGCCGTTTTCTTGGGCGTGTGTTCAATAGATATTGTATTTTCTTTATCTGTTT
>NZ_LZHR01000008.1:0-8936 GCF_001690675.1 Gilliamella sp. Occ4-3 | reverse complement strand
ATTTATATTATTGCAGAAATTTAATAAATTAGAGATCTAAAAAATTGTCATATTCAGAATAATAATTTAATGCTTTTATAAATTCATTTGTAGTAGCTGAAGGTTTCTGATCTATAACTGAATCGACTACATCAGCAAATTGTTGACCTGAGTAAAGATAGTTTAGTTTCTTTTTTAACACAAGAGGCGGATAAATTTCTTTTCCATTATCATCTACATCTGGATAGTCATCAATGTAATAACTTTTATTACTTAGCAATTCTTCATCAGATTCACTATAGAGACAAAAATCATCACCTCTTTCAATATTGTCTTTCACATAAGAGATAATATCCTTTATTGGATAAAGATTACCTTTAACAAGCATAATATTCATACTCCGTAATAGAAATTATTTAACAAAGTTTCTTACTGATAAAATCATTTAAAATTCATTTTGATTATTCTTCTACATATCACGGCCACTTTTATAAATAACATCCGTTGTTGAAATTTCTAATGTTTCATTAAAGACCTAACTAAAGAAATTTGCTTATATCAAAATAAGAGTTCCCATGAAATCATTGTGTAAGTCAGCTTCTATTTTTAAATATCAACTTTAAAATTGATACTTGTGGTGCCTTTTGATTATCAAATGATTTAATTAAAGAAGAATAGTTTGAAGTTATTTCTTTGGTTAAAACGGCAAAGTTCCTTTTATACTCCCAAAATGCTCAACATTGACATCCAATGATTTAAAATAATTAAAAGCATCGATTATATTTGAGAATTCTTTAATTTCTTCTGTACCATAATCCTCAATAATTTCCATCTTTTTTCTATGATATAGAAAAGATACGTATTATATAATCCATTTTTCTTTTTCAGTGCGTATTGGAATAAATAGCATTCACCATCTATTTCCTTTACTTCATCAAATCCTCTAACCTTGCCTTTTTCTATGACAGAAATTAAATGTTCAATTGAAAAGTTATTCATCTATATCGATACTCACCATTGTTCCATTTGAACGTTTAATGCTTATATGGAGCAAAGAGCTATGCCCTGTTCCTTTAGTGTCGTCATAACCATATTACACGACAGATATTAGAATCAATAGAATAATTTTTTTGTAACAAATTTTACCACTTTTTTTGGATTTTACACTAATTTGCAGTTCCTTGATGGCCTCCTTGTAAAAATTTAATGTTTTTAGGTTTTACAAAAAATTAAATACCTTTAAATATTATTAAAAGGGTAAATTAATTTTTTTATTAAGTTTTTCTTCAATAAGCATAGATAATTTTTCAAATAATGTTTCCCAAACCTGTACATACTCTATTTTACTGATAGAAAGTTTCATATCAGGAATTTTTCCATTATATATACCTACATCTGGTCCCTTCTTATATTCAAGTTCTACACCTTTATCATTAATGTCATAATAGAAGTAAAAATCTGAACCTTGCTCACAAAACCAAATATCATCTTTGCCTGTCCAATTATTTTTTACTCGTTTGATTGACTTAACTATTTCTTCATAACATACTGTTATATCAGGATAAAGATCAATATTTACTTTGTAAGTGTCTTTCAGTTTAATAAAAAACTTACAATCAACATATCTTCTCAATTCTTCCAATGCATATTGAAAATGAGTTAGTTCATCATCTATATCATTATCAATATCGCCTATAGGATTTTTATATTTAATATTGAATATGGTTTCCATTTTAGTTTCCATGAATATATGACATAATTTTTACTTTGAGGTATTAATAAAAACACCTAGTCACAGTATACATATATATTTAAACCATCATTGAATGATTTTTCCAGAAAATCAATGAAATGAATAATTGTTTCAAGATGTAATTTTTTTGTTTTAATAAGACTTTTTAATTCCTTTATCAAAGGCTGAATTTCACCATATAAAATGGTAGTATCAGCATAATAATCATCAATTTTTTTTATTATTGGATACTGATTTAATGGTTTCGCATTATTGAGTAATTTATCATAATCAAATTTCCTAAATGAAAATACTGGTGTGCTTTCATCTATTTTCTTTTCATTTTTTGATGCCATAAAATCCAAAGCCATAAATACCTCATATTTAACTTGATGAGAAGCCTCTATTCCTTTTCCATTTATCATTACCACTATTCAATCCCACTGATGGTTTCAAGCCAATCCATCACACACTGACACAGGTTAAACCTGACTAAAAACCTAAAACGGATCAAGCTGAACAAAGTGGACAATATCTGGAGCATAATACCTGAAAGTATTGTAATATAAGCCAGTTTTTATGTATAAATATTGTCTTCAATACCAACTGGGAGCAGACTAACCTGACGGCTATTATTTATAAACCATATAAATCATCTAGATCATCTTCACACACTAATTTAGAAATAAATTCATTAAAGCTATTGCATAGAAAAAGAGTACTCTTATCTTGATTATCCGTTAAAGATAAATTGTCTGACCATGTGTCAAGAGTATAGTAGTATATTTTTCCATTATTAATATCGATGCAGAAATAATTACCACCTGCGTCAATCGCAAAAGGTAAAAAAGTTTCCGGTAATAACTTTCTACCCCATAAATCTGCTGCTTTGGAAGGCATTAAATAGTTCTTGTTATTATTAAATTTTTTATAGTATTTAACAGGTATGAGCTCATGAATTGCAACCCATTCAAATTCACCTTCAGGATCCAGCCAAGCATTATTCTCTGGCATTCCACCATTGTGGTGTAACAGGAATTATCTTAATTGAACAGGAATTTTTATCTTTAAAAGTTTTTCAACCTCATTTAGGTCAGCGGTATTAATTGCTTGTTCTGAGTCATAGAATTTGTTACTTGCTCTTGGTTTAATATCTTCATCTTCAACGGTTTCTGCATTGCTTTGCTCTTCATCATAAGTTAAAGCATTTAAAAAATTTTCTAATGAATCAGATAAATAAATGCTATTTTTTTTTAAATTTTGTTCTGTATTTAGAGTGTCGTCCCATTCTAGTCTGAGATATTGATATATCGCACCAGTATTAATATTTATACACAAAAAACCATTGCTTAAATCGCGAGCAAAAGGTAACAGCTCCTTAGGTAACTTTTTATCGTCCCAATGTTTGAAGGCAATACCTTCCATGATAAAATCTGGGTCATTTTTAAATGCTTTATTATATTTTATAGGAATAAAATTAAAAACTTGAAGTTTGTATGGAGGAACAGTTGTTTTCCAAATATCTTTATATACCATTCCGCCATTACAATTAAGGTAAAGCTGTTTTAAAGAATCTGGAATTGTGATACCTAACTTCTTTTCACAAGCATTTAAATCTTTATCAGTCAGTTTTTTTTCGTAGTCATAAAAATTATCTATATTAATCATATTAATTCCCTAATTATATTACATCTGTAATTATCGTTCTAAAAATTGTTCAAAAAGTACAAAATTCATCTACTATATAAATAGAATGAGATGTTAATTTTTAGATAAATGCTATGATCCAACAAATATTAAATAATATAAAAAATGGTCCAACTATTTTAACGTTATCTCAGATAATAGACATAATAAAATATCTTCAAGCAATTACAGTTGATGAGATTTTAAAAAATGATAAAGCTTTTTTGGAGATATTAGATTTATTAGTTGATTCTTATTCTGATTCTGCAATATTTGAAATCGATAATGATAATAAATTATTTTTACATCATTTTAGTGATTGGCTGCTCAAATTAGGGAAAAAATACTCGCTTGGTAAAAATCAAGATGATTTAAGCTCTTATTCAGATATGTTTTTAAAAGAAATGTGCAATAAAAATATTACTCGGGGATGTTGAGCTTTTGTATTCATCATGATCCTTCTTTACATTTTTAACCGTATCATACAACATGCTAATATCGTTATACCAATTGACGATATTTATAGACACTAGCAATATGACCCTTTCGTGAGTTTTTTATTGAAATATCTCATCACGGACAACCAATTCAAATTTGATAAAAAATACCTTCTAACGTGTTACAATACGCTTATTTATTATCCAATTTAGCCTGTATTTAGTATCCATTTTTATCTCTTTTTCCAAGTGGGTATTTGTCAATATTAGTCTGAACATAAATTCATATTGATCTTACACAGTGTTGTGAGAGTATTTTTCCGCTCTAAAATTGCTCAGGTAGACTATTGATTTTATTGAAGTTTTTTATAAATGGTGTTTTTTAGAAAAATCAAACAATTACATTATATTTTTGTTTTTTGATGAAAACTAAAGCTTGATTAAAACATTTTGGCTGTAGCATCAATTTTATTTGATTTTTTACACTCTTTTTAATAAAAAGGATCCCTCCCTTTTTATGCGATCAGTGACAATTCATCACTTTGTCGGTATTATATTGGGCATTTTATTATAATTGGTTAGGTTTAGTGTGAATATTCAACAATTATTAACGCAACGTGTTTCGCAAGCTATGATTATGGCAGGTGCAGATAAGAACTGTGACGCTTTAATTAAGCAATCAAACAAAGCACAATTTGGTGATTACCAAGCTAATGGCATTATGTCAGTTGCCAAAAAACTTGGTATGCCACCTCGAGATCTTGCCCAAGCTGTTTTGCAACATTTAGATATCGATGATATCGCCGAAAAAGTTGAAATTGCAGGTCCTGGTTTTATTAATATCTTTTTGAAAAATAGCTGGATTGCTGAGCAAAATGAAGTTGCTTTAAGTGGTGATAAGCTTAATATTACTTTACCCGCCAAACCGCAAACTATAGTAGTTGATTATTCGGCGCCTAATGTCGCCAAAGAGATGCATGTTGGACACTTGCGTTCAACTATTATTGGTGATGCTAGCGTTCGTGTTTTATCTTTTTTAGGTCATAATGTTATTCGTGCTAATCATGTTGGTGATTGGGGAACGCAATTTGGTATGTTAATTGCGTATCTTGAAAAGATGCAAAATGAACATGCCAATGATATGGATCTTTCAGATTTAGAGTCATTCTATCGCGCCGCTAAAAAACATTATGACGAAGACGAAGTGTTTGCCGAAAAAGCTCGTAATTATGTAGTGAAATTACAAGGTGGCGATGAATATTGTCGTGATATGTGGCGCAAGCTAGTTGATATTACCATGACGCAAAATATTGCCACTTATAAACGTTTAAATGTTACGTTATCGCTTGAAGACACCATGGGTGAGAGCATTTATAACAGCATGCTACCTAATATTGTTGCCGATTTAAAACAGAAAGGGCTTGCGGTTGAAAGTGAAGGGGCGATTGTTGTTTTTCTTGATGAGTATAAAAACAAAGAAGGCGAACCGATGGGTGTTATCATCCAAAAACGTGATGGTGGCTACCTTTATGCAACAACCGATATTGCTTGTGCTAAATACCGTTACGAAACGTTACATGCCGATCGTATTCTTTATTATACTGATTCCCGCCAACATCAACATTTAGAGCAAGTTTGGGCTATTGTTCATAAAGCTAAGTATGTACCAGAATCATTAAAGCTTGAACACCATATGTTTGGTATGATGTTAGGTAAAGATGGTAAGCCGTTTAAAACCCGTTCTGGTGATACTGTTAAATTAAATGATTTGCTAGATGAAGCGTGTGAGCGCGCAACAACTTTAATTCGTAGCAAAAATCCAGATCTTTCTGAAAGTGAGCTTGCAAAAATTGTCGATGCGGTGGCTATTGGTGCAGTTAAATATGCTGATCTTTCTAAAAATCGGACTACTGATTATGTTTTTGATTGGGATAATATGTTGTCATTTGAAGGCAATACCGCACCTTATTTGCAATATGCTTATACCCGTGTGTTATCAATTTTTAAAAAGTCCAATATTTCTGAAGATAGCTTAACAGCTAATATTAGTTTGGAATCTGATAAAGAGCGTGCTTTAGCAATTCGTTTAATTCAATTTGATGAGACTATTTCAATCGTGGCAAGCGAAGGTACACCACATGTGCTTTGTGCTTATCTTTATGAAATTGCAACGCTGTTTTCAAGTTTTTATGAGAACTGCCCTATTTTAGCAGCCGAAAACGAAAGCCTGAAACAAAGTCGCTTAAAATTAGCTTCTTTAACAGCTAAAACACTTAAAACTGGCCTTGATATGCTAGGCATTAAGACTGTTGATAAAATGTAATTTAACCACCACCGATGTGAACGCATTGGTGGTGTTTTTTAATACATGCGTTTTAAGCTTTTGACTAAATATGTTTAGGTTTATTATTCGTCATCAAAATAAATTAATGGCTTTGTTACTATTATTTATTGCGATCCTTATTATTCGTTTGTTACCTCATGCCCCTCTTTCTGAATCACTTACTTTTTCAAAGCGCTATTATGATAATAATAACCAGCTAATTCGAATGACATTAGCCAATGATGATCGTTATCGTTTATGGACGCCTTTAGAAGATATTTCGCCTGATATTGTTAATGGTTTGTTACTGCACGAAGATCAGTGGTTTTATTATCATGTTGGCTTTAATCCATTTAGTCTAATTAGGGCTTTTGGAGCAACCTATCTTGGTGGTGGAAATCGTCAAGGTGCTTCAACCATTACCATGCAACTTGCACGAATGCATTGGCGGTTAAATACTAAAACCATTGGTGGGAAGTTGCATCAAATTGCTAGGGCTATACAGTTAGAGTTGATGTATTCTAAACATGATATTTTAGAAGCGTATTTAAATTATGCCCCTTTTGGTCGCAATATTGAAAGTATTGGTGCTGCGTCATTTATCTATTTTAATAAACCACCTTCACAAGTCAATTTGCCCGAGGCGTTAACTTTGGTGGTATTACCTCAATCACCAACATATCGAGTTGATCGAAAAACAGGATTTGCTGGCAAAGCGTTAGTTAAAGCAAGAAATCAATTATTTGAGCGTTGGCAAGAAAAATATTTTGTTGATAGCAATATTGTCGCTCTTTTTTCGCAAAAGTTGGTTTTGCGTCAACCAGAACGAATGCCTTTTGGTGCACCGCATTTTATTAATCAAATCATTCAACAACAGCAAAGCGATGCTCAAGAAATTAAAACTACGTTAGATAATAATCTGCAAAAAATCATTAGTCGGCAAGTCAATTTGTTTATTGAGCGAAATCGCATAAAAGGTATTAATAATGCGTCGATAATTTTGGTTGATACCCAAACAATGAAGGTTAAGGCACTGATTGGCTCAGCTAATTATTTTAATAATTCTATTCAAGGTCAAGTTAATGGTACACTTGCTAAACGCTCACCCGGATCTACACTTAAGCCGTTTATTTATGCGCTTGGTATGGACCAAGGTGTTTTACATCCTCGTACAATTTTAAAAGATGTGGCCACTGATTTTGGTTCATACACGCCAGAAAACTTTGATCGTAACTTTCGTGGCCCTATTTCGGCAACCGATGCATTAATTCATAGCCGTAATATTCCTGCTGTATCGGTGGCCTCTAAATTACATAATCCCTCTTTTTATCAATTTTTGGTCAATGCCCATATCCAAAAACTCGCCGATGAGTCGCATTATGGTTTGTCTTTAGTGTTAGGTGGTGGTGAAGTTAGTGCTCAAGAGTTAGTCGGGTTGTATGCCATGCTAGCCAACGAAGGCCGTTGGCAGCCATTGCAATTTATTGAAGCCAACGACTCGCCCGAGCCACAAAAGCTGTTAAGTCCACAAGCAGCATTTATGACCATTGATATGTTGAAACAAAATAGCCGCCCACAAGATGTACTTAGCAAAATGCAAAAAAAGGTGGTGCCAGTTGCCTGGAAGACAGGTACATCATGGGGATTTCGTGATGCTTGGACAGCTGGAACTTTTGGTAACTATGCAATGGTGGTTTGGCTTGGTAACTTTGATGGTAGTGGTAATAATGCCTTTGTAGGCGTCGATGCCGCCACACCGCTCTTTTTTAATATCGTTGAAAGTATTAACGCTTATTATCCTAATTTACGTGAACCTAATCGCCCATTACCTCCAAATTTAAAGCGTATCGATATTTGCCTAACCAGTGGCAATCTACTGACTCAATGGTGCAAGGCAAAAGGTAAAACGTGGTTTATTCCGGGAGTGTCACCAATTAATCCCGATACCATTTTTAGACCCGTTATGGTCGACAATCAAACAGGTAAGGCTGTTTGTCCTCCTTATGATTTAACAACCTCTCACTTAGCTGTTTTTGAATATTGGCCGTCAGATTTAGCTGCTGTTTTTGCTAAAGCAGGAATTCCTAAAAAAGCGCCACCATCAACAAAACATTGTCATTCATCACAAAATTTTTTGGGCGAACCGCCAAAAATAACTTCGCCTCTTAAAAATGTAGTTTATCAATTTAGAACCACTAAGCAAAAAAATGAACAAATTAGTTTTACTGCTAATTGTGATGGTGATGTTAAATCACTTTATTGGTTTGTTAATAACAATTTTATTGGGCAAACCGAGCCACGGAAGGCTCTTAACTGGATCCCAACACAAAGCGGGACTTTTAAAATTTTAGTGCTTGACGATATGGGTCGAAGTGATTCACGGAATATAAAAATCGAACTATTTGATTAATTAATATGGTAGCTAACCCCAAATGTTAACTACTATCATCCTTTAATTCATATTACTTGTTTGGCAATATTTATCTCTAATCTATCAGTATGATCTTTAGCAAAGTTGGCAAATTCAACAAAATATGGCGTTGTGTTGTGAAAATCAATTGCCTGCTGTGATGCCCATGTTTCGACCACTATGAAGATATTTGAATTATCTATACTTTGAAGTAGCCTACCTATATTTCAAAATAAGTTGCTTGTGTAGTATACGCTTGCTACTGCTAATATCAAAAAGCAGTATTTAAGGTTAATAATCTCATTTTTGTGACAACAAATTATTTTTATTAAATAACTATTTATAACTTTATTTTTTATTTTATTGGTA
>NZ_LZHR01000007.1:0-5792 GCF_001690675.1 Gilliamella sp. Occ4-3 | reverse complement strand
AGTCGTCGAGCGTTAACGGCTGAGCAACAACGGATTATAATATTAAAAAAAGAAATAAAAGAACTGAAATGGACAATGATATACTAAAAAGGGTGCCTGTGTTCTTCATCAATAATCCAAGTCGCTGAAGTACGCCTATATGAAAAATCATTTAACTTCCTACTCCATTACCAAGATGTGCTCGTTACTTGGTGTTAGTACGTCGGGTTATTATGCCTAGCTAAAAAGACTCAACGAATCCGTCAAACTCAGCGAGTATATTAAGAAGCAGTATGGCACCATAAGACACGTTTGGATGCACCGAGTTTGCTTCATGATGCAAGGGAAGCGAGCTATCAAGTTTCAGAACGAACAATTAGCCGTGTTTTGCAACAATTGGGATTACGTAGTTTAAGATTGCATAGTAAAGCAGCACGTAAATTCAAGTATAAAACAGACACGACTCATCACAATATTGCGCCCAACACGTTAGATAGGCAATTTAATCCTGATAAGCCTAATAAAACATGGGTAACCGATATTACTTATATTAAAACGGGTGAAGGTTGGTTATATTTGTCGGTGATTATCGATTTATATGGACGAAAAGTGATTGCTAGGCAAACCAGTCGCTACATAGACCGCCATTTAGTGTGTAATACATTAAAACAAGCCTTATTTCGGCGTCAATTTCCTAAAAATGTACTCATTCATAGTGACCAAGGAAGCCAATATTGCAGTGCTGATTTCAAGCAAATTATTGTTACAATATGGACTAAGGCAAAGCATGAGTCGAAGAGGCAACTGCTTTGATAATGCGGTTGTTGAGAGTTTTTTTCATACACTCAAAACACATATTATTCATGACTGTTACTACAAAACGAGGAAGCAGGCTAATCAAGCACTATTTGAATATATTGAAATCTATTATAATCGGATACGCCGTCATTCAGCCAATGGCTAGGTATCACCTGAACAATATGAACAACAATATTACCAAAACGAAAAAATGATAGAGGTGGGCACTGTCTAATATTTTGGCGAGGATCACAATTTACACCCAATATAGCAATAAAACGAGAGGGCTATTCGATATTTCGTTATTGACTCGACAGACCTTAAAGTCTTTGGTAAATGTAAAGTAAGAAAGCAGAACATGGCGCAAAGCAGACTTAGCTATTGATGTGGATACTCACGAAGCTATTAGTACGGAAGTCAGCCTTGTCAATGTTGGCGATATTGAAGTGCAAAGTCTTGCTAGAGCAAATCATAATGAAAATAGGAAACAAATTGGGTAATGCTGCATCTAAAATCGAAGTAAAACCATACTCTTCACTCTATGCCTCTGAAATATGTGATTTGTTTCATTCGTCTATTCATGCTATTGATACCGATATTTATAGCAAAGCACAGCAAGAAGCATGGTGCTCAACACCACCAGATTATCAGAAGTGGTCAGAACGTTTAGATAATACTCAGCCTTGGATGGCTATCTTTGGCTCAAGCCTTGCGGGGTTTGTTGAACTTAGAGATGATGGTTACATAGACTGTCTGTACGTGCATCCTGACTTTCAAAAGCGTGGCATAGCTAGAAAACTCTATGACCATGTGCTTGACTTGGCTCACCAGAAAAAGCTTTCACAATTAAGTGTAGATGCTTCAAAAGTGGCCATGCCAATTTTCAAAAAATGGGGTTTTAAAATAAAGCGGGCTAACAAAATATCCAGAGAAAATCAGGTACTGATAAATTACCATATGTATAAACCACTTTGATTTTTATTGAGACCTTTGTACGGTAAAGCTTCACTCAAACTAAATTTTTAACCGCGTTTTTTTGAAGCATTTGGGCTTATATTTAGACCTAAATACCTCTAGATAAATGACTATTTATCGCCACTTCCCTGTTTTAGGCACAACTTTCCTGCTGTACAGATAACTCTAGTTTGATATCAAAGTTCAATAAGCTGCCTGAAAGATGAGCTTGGATTAGTTCAGTCAATGGAGTTTCAAATTAAACCGTATTTACGAAATCAAAGAATAAGTAGAAAGCTTTATGAAGATAGCAGAAAATGAAATACACATCTGGTTTACCTATAATGAGGAAATAAATCCCGATTTTGCTTTGACCAACTATGTCCAATTTTTGAATCATCAGGAATTGGAGCAGTGGCAAAATTATACTTTGACAAGTATAAACACCAATATTTGGTAACCCGAATGTTAGTGCATGATGTTCTGAGCAGATATCTACAAGGTATTCCTGCCAAAAATATAGAATTCAGAACTAATTCTGCACATTCTCTTTTAAATTCACTACTTAGTTGTCTTGTCACGGGATAATCTTATTAGTTGATGCTTTTTCATACTGCTAAGAATATCTGCAAGAAAAGTATACCGTTACACTGTGTAAGTGGTTTAGAAAATTAGTTTAAACAGAAAAAATACCTTATTCAAGTTGAAACCTGCGTCAGCGGTTGAGACTCTTTATAGTTCATTCAATTGTTCAATACTGAATAAGTGGCTTAGCAGTATCGTTGAATAAGCGAAAAAAACGGAACTCACATGTTCCGTTTTTTTGTATGCTAAATCCTTGTATTCACTCGGCCAAAGAAAATATAGACAATAACCGCTAGAAAACCAAAAGCCAGAGACACAAAAAACATTGCCTGATAAGCGCAGTTTATTGAAATTATTTGATGTTGAGTGAGGTTGATTAATATTCCTGATAGTACGCCTCCAAATGCACCACCAATTTGCTGTGTAACACGCGTGATAGCGCTCGTGTCCTTAATTTGATTTTTATCACAGAACTCAAATGGAGAAGAGAGAACAGCAATCGTGGCGACGCCTAATCCGGAACCTCGAACAGTAAAACCGATAATTTCAAAGGCGTTGCCACCTACTTGAATTATTAATATACTTATTGCTGATATTATTAATCCTACACCAATAATTAGAAATGAATTTATCTCACTTAGAGATTTATAAATAAATTTTCTAGCCAACCAGGCACCTACACCTTGTAGAGCTAGCAACATACCAATATATGTAATAGATATATTATCATTTATTGCTTGTATTAAAGGAAAAAAAATCATGAAACCAAAAAAGATAAGTGACGTCAGAAATCCCATAATTATTGCGAACGAATATTGAATACAACTAAATGAACTTAAATCGATCAGTTTACTGTCTGACTTGTTATTAATAATAAGCGAAACCAGCATCAAACCAATACCTAAAACTAGCATAATAATATTAAAAATATCAAAAAAATGCCCAGAAGTGATATTTTTAATAGAGATGAAAAATATTATTAAAGCAATTAAAAATGTCATTAATACATAAATATTCATATTGTATTTAGACGTTTTATTATCAGGCATTGTCGTTCTACCAAATAAAAAAGCCATAAGTACTAAAGGTATGTTGATAAAAAAAGCTATTCTCCAATTTAACTGTTCTGATATGATTGCTCCAAAAATTGGCCCTAGTGCAGGGGCAAAGACTGACGGAATAGCAATCAATGCCATAACCGGCTTTAGTCTTTCCTTACCAAAATAAGTTGCTATTGTAGATTGAGTAATAGGAATTAAAATTCCTGCACCAAAACCTTGTAGACATCTATACAAGATTAAAGAAACCAGATTATATGAAAATCCAACTAATATAGAACCAACAAGAAAGACAAAAATTGAGCATACCCATGCTTTCTTGAGTCCAAAATTTTCATGTACATAAGGTGATAGTAATATGCCAGCTGCGCAAGCAAGCATATATATGGTAACAGCCCATTGCATATAAGCATAAGAGGTATTAATGTCATTCGAAATTGAGGGTAAAATAACATTAACAATACTGCTATCTAATAATGGCAATATACTAGATAGTGTCATAGCAAACACTAACTTTCTTTCTGAGGTTGTCAGGTCAATCGATTGCTTCATATTAAACTCTTTCCAGATTATATTGAGTTGCGCCTCGTGTATATATTCCACCGAACGTTGGCGGTGTAATTTCTTTATAATTTTTAAGTATTAAAACTAATTTTTGAAGGGCGATATTTAATTGCATATTTGCAAATTGAGCACCAATACAAGCATGAATTCCCACTCCATATGAAAGATGTCCCTTAAATTCTCTTCGTGGATTGAATGTGTTTGGGTGTTCAAAATATTTTTCATCTCTATTTGCTGGTGGTATTAAGGAAAATATTAAATCTCCTTTTTTTAAGTTAACACCTTCAACACAACTATCATCCTCGACTTGGCGTGGAATTAAATGAACAGGTGGTGTAATTCGTAAGCTTTCCTGCAAGATACTATTAGTGCTGCAATCATTGGAGATAACTAGATCAATATAAGATTCATTTCTATAAAGGTGATAGATACAATTTGCTAAAACTTTATCAACTGGTTCTGAAGCTGCAAGTAAAATGTTTAATGAAAGTGCGACTATCTCACTATCACTTAATATTTCACTTTCATTACTATTATGAATAATAAAAGAAATAATATCATCTCCAGCACACTTTTTACGTTCATCGATTAAATCCAATATCACTTTTTCCAATTCTTCAGATGCAAATAGTGCGATATCTTCAGTCTCTTTTGAAAGATTAAACCCAGTCGCAAATTGAACTATGAGTTTTAATCTTTCTAGATACCAGTCTAATTTATTATAATCAATACCAATGATATTGAATGTTGTTAATAAAGCATATTTATTACCAAAATCAGAAATAAAATCAAATTTGTTCTTAGTTATAATTTCTGTTAACAATGAATCACATAGATTTGTCAGTTTGGGGTGATAATAATCTTTCAACACACGACCGGTAAGCTGATGTAAGAGCATGCTCTTTTTTATTTTATGTTCATTACCTTCCATCTGAGCCAGAACTTTTCCCCTCATTACTGGCTCAGCTCTTTTAGATAAAGGTTTTGTTGAAAATAATACTGAATTTCCAAGTATGCTACGAACAGCATCATAACTAATAGCTAAATGCGCATTTAAAGTTTTGTCATAAATAACGTTCTCCGTTTTATCCAATAAATCAATATATTTGTATGGATCTTGTCCATATTCATCAGACAACACTCCTGGAAAATGATTGTTCATAGTCAACATATTACCTCCATATTACTTAATAATTAAATTGAATGATCTTTAACAATAATTTTTGTATCTGAACTAGGGCTGATACTTAACTTTCCAGCATAAACATAATCAGCTATTGGCCATGAACAGTAATAAGATATATGCAGACTAGTTAGTGAAGATGACAATAAAGAAGGGGAAATAATAAAAGGAATTTCTCTTATTATATATTCTGTAGCAATAATAATATCCTGTTCTTTTATTTCAGATGTTTTACTGATGGCGTTTTTTCTATTCAAAATAGCTTTATATGACTGAGTTATACATAATGAGTGAAAATTCTCATTATTTTTAAAATCTTCTTTTATTATCTCTACATTTTTTTTATACAATTCGTCAGCATAAAAATCGGAAAATTTTAATATTCTTTTTGCAAAAAAATCATGACTAGACATTGATAAATAATTATTAATAGCTCTTTCAATTCGATAAAATTCTTTTCGTGATTTTTTACGTGCTTTTACCTCATTATCTCCAGCTCCTATTAAAAGATACTTAGCCTCTTCATGTGGATGTAAAACATCTACATGATCATAATTATCAAACCCCCACTCCAACATATTTTTAATGTAATTTTCATTAAATTTGGAATTAAAAGGGCTTATGCCAAATAAAACATGTTTTCCTTTCATTTTATACCTCTTTCTAGACAG
>NZ_LZHR01000006.1:0-347 GCF_001690675.1 Gilliamella sp. Occ4-3 | reverse complement strand
CTCTTTGGCATAAAGGGATAGTTTTAAGTTAAGTCTTTTATTTTGCTTAATTTTGTCATAAGGATCGTTAGGATCTATTTCCCCTTCAAGATAATGAATGGTATAGGGGTACATATCTGCATACAGCTCGCCCACAGCAAGACAAACCGCTCTATTACCGGTAGGGTTAATACGATCATTTTCTTCCTGTATGCGGTCTTTATACATGTAATTATTACAACTTTTTAGTAAAAATATAATTAGTGCGCTACTGATGAGTAATGCAATGATGGTTAGTTTTTTTGTCATGATTATTGCCTATTAATAACCCCATGATTTACATTTATAAAACATATCCGCCACTCTGG
>NZ_LZHR01000005.1:0-1916 GCF_001690675.1 Gilliamella sp. Occ4-3 | reverse complement strand
CCATTGACCAACATTCACCTTGTTTATTAGGCACCAATAGCTTTTCCGGGCATCGTGGAGGAATGCGTTTTTTTCGTTTTACTCTGAGATTAAGCTTTAATTCACAATACACCCGATAAACACGCTTATGGTTCCATTGATAGCCGAGCTTTCTGATACGATTAAAGCATTTAGGAAAGCCCCAGCGTAAATGCCGGTCTGTGATAGCATTCAATACCGAAACAATCACCGAATCATCCTGTAACTTAGGTTGATAATAGTAAGCACAACGGCTTAAGCCAACAATGGCACAACTCATAGCAATAGTAACTGAATGATTTTGTTGTAGTTGCTGTGCCCACGTTTTACGTGCCTTTGTGGGCACTAAAGCTTTTTTATGATTTCTTCCTGAAGCTGTGATTTTAAGCTAAGCTCGGCAAACATCTGCTTAAGTTTGCGGTTTTCAGCCTCCAGCTCTTTTAAGCGTTTGATATCCGAAGTTTCCATTCCGCCGTATTTTTCCCGCCATTTATAAAAAGTTGAATTACCCATGCCATATTTACGGCAGAGTTCCTTGACAGGAATACCTGCTTCAGCTTCTTTTAAAATAGCGACGATTTGATGTTCAGTCATTTTTTTCATAATTAAATCCCCTTTTACTTTTATCATAGATAATTTTCTACTTTTTTGCTGTACTATTTTAGGGGATAGTTACACAACTTGTTTGATTTCTATTTCAGATATATCTGTAGAATTAGAAATATTAACCAACAGCTTGGCAACTGATAAATAAAAATTCAATAAAATCAATGCTGTACCTGATGATTTTTATATCACCTAAAAAGACTTGTTTATTGAGCAATTTTTAAAAAACTACACTTGCTTTTTTCTTAAATCAGCGTTTAGATATAACAGTGATAAGCATTGGGTTTGTCACTAATTTATTAGGAGGACTTATAATGGTACAAAAATTTTCTCCATATGGTAGTGATGTTTCGTCTGGCACTTATAAGTGCGCTGACTGTGGCTATATTTATTCTAACCAAAGTAAGAAATCGTTACCTCCTTGCCCTGATTATAATAAAAAACCGCACAGCAAAAATGGTTGGTATATTATGTCTGGACAGGGTGATTCAGTTAAAGATCCTCATCCACATAAAAAGTAATTTTATTCAGTTAATGCTATTAAAAGGTAGCCAATATGGTTACCTTTTTTGATTGTATCGATTTAAAATGATATTTTTGAGTTGTCAGCAATTAATTGTGACGTATGTATAACAATATGACTATTAAGCATAAATATCAATTCTTTCATATGGTTGTTTTATAAACCGCTTATTTTGTTGTGAATTTATTTGATTTGTTTTTCATTTAGATGTTTTTTATAATAAAATCAATATGACTATTAAATCTAAAAGTAAGGAATATTGAAGTGAAAAAGCTAATGAAATTGGCAGTGTTACTTTCTGCTCTTTTTACAATTTCGAATGCATATAGTGCTGAATTACCACCATCAGCAAACATAACTAAAGCTTTTGCCGATAGTGCAAAAAGGTCGATATTAGGTGAAGGTGGCGAATTTCCGGTTAAAGTGGATGCGGGTTATGAAATAACTAACATTTTTGGTAACCTTAATAATATTGTTTTTGAATATAATATGCCGACCGATAGCCAAAGTGTATCAATAGTAGACATTACAGAAAATATCAGGCTTGGGCTTAATGCTCAATTTTGTAATAAGCAAGACGTGATTGAAGTATTACGTGCTTATGATATTCGGTTTTTATTTCGTTTTCAATTCAATGATGATCGTAATGTGCCAGCAACGTTATCAATAGATGAAATTTGTAAAGAACAAAAATAAATAGGTTAAATTTATAGCTATTATTGACACCTTATTTTGATATTATTATGTATAAAATGATTTTATAAGGCTT
>NZ_LZHR01000004.1:0-360 GCF_001690675.1 Gilliamella sp. Occ4-3 | reverse complement strand
GATAAAAAAACTAACCATCATTGCATTACTCATCAGTAGCGCACTAATTATATTTTTACTAAAAAATTGTAATAATTACCTTTATAAAGACCGCATACAGGAAGAAAATGATCGTATTAACCCTACTGGTAATAGAGCGGTTTGTCTTGCTGTGGGCGATCTGTATGCAGATATGTACCCCTATACCATTCATTATCTTGAAGGGGAAATAGATCCTAACGATCCTTATGACAAAATCGCTGCTAATAACGAACTTAACTTAAAACTATCCCTTTATGCCAAAGAGGGATTATTTACCGAAGAGCTGGTCGGTCACGATGGCGACAAGCCACTATACCGCTATAATTTAACGGATGAAGG